>CAYNCH010000028.1:0-11468 GCA_964395815.1 uncultured Methyloversatilis sp. | reverse complement strand
TGTAGGCCTCGGCCCACTTGGTGTAGACGGCATACGGGAAGGTCGCGCCGGCGCCGGTCACATCGGCCGCCATCACAGCATGCGAGCCTGCTGCGAGGGAAACAGCGACAAAGGACGTCGCCAACCACTTGGAAATCTTGATCATGTTCATCTCTCCTAGGGAAGGGTTACAGGTCGATCGGGCCGCACTTTAGAGTTTGAATGTGACAGCTCCATGACAGCCCGCAACATTCCCCCCTTCCCCCTTCGGCTCGCTGATCCGGTCATCCGCTTATGCGAAGCGCCAGTTATGGGAGCATAATTCCGTAACAAAACTGTAATAAAAGCCATGGAACTCAGCAATATCAATGATATAGAAAAGGCGACCCGCAAAGCGCAGCGTGAGCTTTTTCGTTTCGGCATGGCCCTGCTCTTCATCATCGGGGTCATGTTCTACACGTGGGCACGTGGCGGCGGCAGCTTCCTGCTGATCGTCGCGGCCATGATTGGCGGCTACATGGCGATGAATATCGGCGCCAACGACGTCGCCAACAACGTCGGTCCGGCGGTCGGTTCGCGTGCCTTGTCCATGGCGGGCGCACTCATCATCGCGGCCATCTGCGAGGCTGCCGGAGCGCTGATCGCCGGTGGCGACGTCGTCCAGACGATCCGTGGCGGCATCATCTCGCCTTCCGCCGTGGCCAACAGCGATGTATTCGTCTGGCTGATGATGGCGGCCCTGCTCGCCGGCGCCATCTGGCTCAATATCGCCACGGCGGTCGGTGCACCGGTATCGACAACGCACTCGATCGTCGGCGGCGTGCTCGGTGCCGGCGTCGCCGCGGGCGGCTGGGGGGCCGCCAACTGGAGCAAGATGGGTGAAATTGCCGCCAGCTGGGTCATCTCGCCGGTCATGGGCGGCGTGATCGCCGCCGGCTTCCTTTACCTGATCAAGCGGCGCGTTACCTACCAAAGCGACATGATGGCCGCTTCGCGGCGTTCCGTACCGATCCTGGTCGCCTTCATGGCCTGGGTCTTCACCACCTACCTGATGCTGAAGGGTGTGCGCGCGCTCATCAAGGTGGACTTTTTCTCCGCGCTACTTGCCGGATTCGCCGTCGCCGCGATCGTTTACTTTCTGGTAAAGCCGCGCATAGACCGCCAGTCGCGCCTGCCGCTGGCGGATGGCGCAACCTTCAAGTCACGCGTCAATGCAATGTTCACCGTGCCGCTCATCTTTGCGGCAGCCCTGCTGAGCTTCGCCCATGGCGCAAACGATGTCGCCAATGCCGTCGGTCCCCTGGCCGCCATTGCCGACGTGCTCGGCACCAGCAATATCGGCAAGTCTGCCGCCATTCCCCTATGGGTCATGATGGTCGGAGCCATCGGCATCGCTCTGGGCCTCGCGCTGTTCGGCCCCAAGCTGATCCGGACTGTCGGTTCCGAAATCACCGAACTGGACCAGATGCGCGCCTACTGCATCGCCATGTCGGCCACCATCACCGTGATCATTGCCAGCCAGTTTGGGCTGCCGGTCAGTTCCACGCACATCGCTGTCGGCGGGGTTTTCGGGGTCGGCTTCCTGCGCGAATACCTCAAATCGAACTATGCCCGCATGGTCGACGAAATCCTCTCCCACCATCCCCAGACCGACCAAACAGCGATCGAAGCCTATCTGCAGCGCTTCGACAAGGCCCCCATCCGGGATAAAGGCGAGATGCTGGAAGCGCTCAAGCGCGAGCACAAGGCGCATGTCAGTCCGGAATTATTCTCCTCCCGCGATCGCAAGGGCCTGCGCAAGGTGTATCGCGGCGAACTGGTCAAGCGTTCCCAGTTGATGAAGATCGCCGCCGCCTGGGTCATCACCGTGCCGGCCTCGGCACTGCTCGGCGCATTGTTCTATTACGCGATTCGCGGTGCCATGCTGCCCTGACGTTTCCTGAAACATGGGTGAAACGCTGGCAGGCGATGATGCCAGCCCATGCGAATACTCATGATCTCGGATGTCTACTTCCCGCGCATCAATGGCGTCTCGACTTCCATCGAATCCTTCCGGCACGCCCTGTCCGCCGAGGGTATCGAAGTCGACGTCGTCGCGCCCCGCTATCCCGCACCGCATGGCGATGACGACAAGGTCACGCGCATCCCGGCGCGCCTGGTGCCTTTCGACCCGGAAGACCGGCTCATGGACTTCGGTACGCTCCGTCGAACCCTCGCCGCCGCAAACCGGCCGGACTACCACCTGGTCCATATCCAGACCCCATTTGCCGCCCACTATGCGGGTCTGCGTCATGCGCGCGACCGCAATCTGCCCTGCATCGCAACCTACCATACCCATTTCGAGGAATACCTTCACAACTATGTGCCAGCCGTTCCGAAATCCATGCTGCGCGGCCTGGCGCGCGGGCTCGCCCGCCGGCAATGCAATGCGCTCGATGCCGTGATCGTGCCGTCGAGCGCGATGCACGAAACCCTGGCCGGCTATGGGGTAACCACACCGATGCATCGGGTGCCGACCGGCATACCGATCGATCGTTTCAGCCGTTCGCGCCGTCCCCCCGGCGCCGACTTTCGCCGTAGCAACGGCATTCCGGCCCACGCACCGATGGCATTGTTCGTCGGCCGCGCCGCCCACGAAAAAAACATCGGCTTTTTGCTCGACGCCCTGCCCCATGCCCTACAGGCCTGTCCCGGCCTGATATTGGTGATCGCCGGCGAAGGCCCGGCCCTGCCGGCTCTCAAGAAGCAGGCAGCCCGGCTCGGCATCGAGGCCAATGTGCATTTCGTCGGCTATCTCGACCGTTTCGAGGAACTGCCTGACTGCTATGCCGCCGCCGACCTGTTCGTCTTCGCCTCGCGCACCGAAACCCAGGGACTGGTACTGCTGGAGGCCATGGCGACCGGTCTGCCGGTCCTGGCCTTCTCCGCCCTGGGCACCCGCGAGATCGTCGAGCCGCGTCGCGGCGCCCTGCCCGCACCGCAGGAACCGGAGTCTTTTGGCCAGGCGATGGCGGCACTCGCCAACGACCCAGGGCAGCGCCGGGCCATGTCCATCGCCGCACGGGATTTCGCCGGCGAATGGACCACGGCGGCTTGTGCCAAACGCCTAGCGGACGTTTATCGCGACGTCGCACAACAGCCTCTCCGGCAAAGCTGATATCTTTCAGAAATGGAACCCCATAACACCGGAAACAACTCCGGAAACGCCGTACCGGCCAACGATGCCGAAAGCCCATTCAAGGGAAAGACCGGACTGGCACGCCTGATCAATGCCTTTCGCTATTCGCTGGCCGGGTTGAGCGCTGCCTATCGCCACGAAGACGCCTTTCGCCAGGAAATATGGCTCGCTCTCTTCCTGATTCCGGCTGCGCTTTTCATGCCCGCCAGCGGCCTTGGCAAGGCGCTGATGATCGGCAGCGTATTGCTGGTGCTGGTCGTCGAACTGCTCAACTCGGCCATTGAGGCGGTCGTCGATCGCGTCTCGCTCGAACATCACCGTCTCGCCAAGCGCGCCAAGGACATCGGCAGTGCCGCGGTGCTGATCGCCCTGCTCAATATCGCTGTCGTCTGGCTGCTGGTCCTGTTCGGCTGACACGACGCCGCTGACACAAATCCTTCACGCGTCATTCATCAGCGCGTAGTCCCGCCCGCGCATTCTGCGCGGCATGAAGGTGCGCAGCATTTTCCTGTCGGACATCCACCTGGGTACGCGCGGTTGCCAGGCCGACAGCCTGATCGCTTTCCTGCGCGAATACGAAGCCGACCACCTGTTCCTGCTCGGCGACATCATCGATTTCTGGGCCATGAGCCGGTCGATTCACTGGACCGCCGCCCAGAATACCGTGGTGCAAAAGGTCCTGCGCCGTGCCCGCCACGGTGAGCAGGTCACCCTGATTCCCGGCAACCATGATGAAGCCCTGCGCGAACATATCGGCGCCTCCTTCGGCGACATCCGCATCGCGGGCGAACATATCCACGAAACCGCCGACGGCAAGCGCCTCCTGCTTCTGCACGGCGACGACTTCGATCAGGTAACGCGGCATCACCGCTGGCTGGCGGTGCTTGGCGACATCGGCTACAACATCCTCGTCCGCATCAATGCCTGGCTGTCGTGGTGGCGCCGCACCCTGCGCATCTCCGGCTACTGGTCGCTGGCCGGCTACGCCAAGCGGCGCGTAAAGAGTGCGGTGTCGTTCATCTTCGATTTCGAGGATGCCGTCATTCGCACCGTGCGCGAACGCGGGCTCGACGGCGTCGTCTGCGGCCACATCCACAGTGCCACGATCCGGCGGATGGACGACGTTCTCTACATCAACTGCGGCGACTGGGTCGATAGCTGCACCGCCATCGTCGAACACCTCGACGGCCAGCTGGAGCTGATCGAGTGGCGCAATGCATTGCCCGTTGTCCTGCCCCTGCGAGCCGCCGCATGACGATGACCCTCCCGGGCAAGCTCAGGGTCGCGCTGGTCACGGAAACCTATCCGCCGGAAGTCAATGGCGTCGCGATGACCCTGGGCCGCCTCGCCGACGGACTCGCCGCCGCAGGCCACCGCATGTCCATCGTGCGTCCCCGCCAACTGCAGGAAAGCGATCGTCCCGGAAACGAACACCATCTGCTGACGCCAGGACTGCCGATCCCGCGTTATCCCGAACTTCGTTTCGGACTGCCGTCCGCGCGACGCCTGCATGACGCCTGGCGCGCCCTCCGGCCGGACATCGTGCATATCGCCACCGAAGGCCCGCTCGGCTTTTCAGCCCTGATCACCGCCCACCAGCTCGACATTCCGATCGTCTCAACCTTCCATACCAACTTTCACCGCTACAGCCAGCACTACGGGATCGGCTGGCTGCAAGGCAGCATCGAGCGCTATCTGCGCTGGTTCCACAATCGTACCGCCGTCACGCTGGCTCCGACGCGCAAACTGGCCGACGCCTTGGCCCGGCGCGGCTTTCACAATGTTGGCGTGCTTTCCCGGGGCGTCGACACGCGCTTGTTTCATCCGGACCGCCGCTCGGCGGCACTGCGTGCCTCGTGGGGCGTCGGCAAGCAGGACGTCGTGGCCATTGTCGTCGGACGACTCGCCCCGGAAAAGAATCTCGACCTCGCCCTGCAGGCTTTCGCGGCCCTCCGCCGTCATCATCCGGGTGCGCACATGATTTTTGTCGGCGACGGTCCTTTACGCGAAAAACTGACCCGACAGTACCCCGACTGCCGCTTCGTCGGCATCCGGCGCGGCGAAGATCTGGCGGAACACTATGCGAGTGCCGATCTGTTTCTGTTTCCCAGCCTCACCGAAACCTTCGGCAATGTCGTCAGCGAAGCGCTGGCCAGCGGCCTGCCGGTCGTCGCCTTCGACTACGCGGCGGCGAGCGATCTGATCGTGACGAACGAAAACGGCCGTTGCGTTCCGCCCGGAGACAACACCGCCTTCATCGACGCCACCGTCGCAGTCAGCGCCGGGAAACCTCCGGATACGGACTGCCGTTCGCGCTGCGCAGGCAGCGTAAGCCATCTTGCGTGGTCGCATATCCATGATCGCTATGCCGCCTTGCTGCACGAGACCATCCTTCATCATCCCGCCCGTCCCGGAGACCGCAGCATCTTTCGTTGCGTACCGGATTGAAGTGCCGACGTCACCAGCCTGTCACAACCGGAAGATAGGATGACCGGCATCGGATATCCGCAGAGCCGTCATGAATTTCCGTTTGCCCGAATCATCCCTGTCGAATCCCGGCCACTCTCCGTGCCTTCATGAATCACCCTGTGCGAAAACGCTGGAACGGCTACGGCCATCTCTGGCAACCTCATCCATGGGCACTTCCGGTGCCTGGCTGACGGAGGAAAACCTGCGCGCATTCGTTCATCTGTATGAGCAGCGAAATCTGTATGCAGTGTTTCAGCCCATCCTCGATTTTCGTGGCCAGCGCTATTTCGGCTATGAGGGTCTGATCCGCGGCCCGGCCGACTCCGCGCTGCACAGTCCCGGCGTACTGTTCGGGCTAGCGCACGAATGCGGGCTGACCGTCGAATTCGAGCGCCTCTGCCGCGAAATCGTGCTGCAGGATTTCGCCCGCCTGAAGCAGGAGGGCCGGCTGTTCATCAATGCCAGCATCGCCAGCCTTGCCGACCCGCGCTTCAGCGATGGCGCGACGCGGCAACTGTTGCAGGAATTGCAATTGCGTCCCGGCCAGATCGTCATCGAAGTCACCGAGAATCAGCAGGTCGGCGATTTCGGTGCGCTGCGCGAAGTGCTGGATCATTACCGCAACCAGGGCTACCAGATCGCCATCGACGATCTTGGCGAAGGCTTTTCCAACCTCCGCATGTGGTCGGAGATCAATCCGGATTTCGTCAAGATCGATCAGCACTTCATTCGCGGCATCGCCGACGATCCACTCAAGTTCCGCCTGGTGCAGGCGATGCGCGACATCGCCGAGAGTTGCGGGGCCGGATTGATTGCGGAGGGCATCGAAACCGCCAGCGAATTTGCCACCGTACGCGATCTGGGTATCGCGCACGGCCAGGGTTTTCTGATCGCACGCCCGCTGGTCACCCCGGAACCCCGGCCCTCGTCATCGGTCCGACAACTGCTCAACCAGTGCAACCTGATCGTTTTTCCTCGTCAGCCCGGTCAATCGGGTGCGACGGTCCGCCAGCTGGTACAGTCTGTCGAACCGCTGGCACCGCATATGCTCAATGAAGAAGCCTATGACCGGTTTGCCGCACAGCCCGAACAGATCGCCTTGCCGGTCGTCAATCGGGACGGCACGCCACTGGGACTGATCAACCGCTACTCGCTGATCGATCGGTTCGCCCGGCCCTTCCGTCGCGAGCTCTACGGCCGGCGGCCGTGTACCCAGTTCATGAATGCCACGCCGATCCGCGTCGACCATACCGCATCGGTCCAGGAGCTCGCCCAGAAGCTGGGCTTTGCCGAGCCCCACCAGTTGATCGACGGCTTCATCGTCACCGAAGATGACCGCTATCTCGGCATTGGCAGCGCCCAGATGCTGATGAGCATGATTACCGACATGCAGATCCGTGCCGCGCGCTATGCCAATCCGCTGACCCAACTGCCCGGCAACGTGCCGATCAACGAACATATCGATCGCCTGTTGGCGAACGAAGTCGCCTTCATCGCTAGCTACTGCGATCTCGATCACTTCAAGCCCTTCAACGACTGCTACGGCTACCGCGAAGGCGACCGGATCATCCAGCTGGTCGCCAACCTGCTGACGAGAAATTGCGAACCGCAGCAGGATTTCATCGGCCATATCGGCGGCGACGACTTCATCCTGCTGATGCAAAGCGCCGACTGGGAAGCGCGCTGCTCGACAATTCTCACTTCTTTCGATGCGGCCATCGACGCCCACGCCAATCCCGAACATCTGGCGCAAGGCGGGTACTTTGCCGAAAACCGGCGCGGTACGCGCGTCTTTCATCCGCTGCCATCCCTCTCGATCGGCGCATTGATCGTCGACCCGCACATGTTCAACAGCCATCACGAAGTATCGGGAGCGCTCGGCAGTACCAAAAAACAGGCCAAGAAAATCCCGGGCAGCGCGCTCTTCATCGAGCGCCGGCGCTACGGATAGCCAAGCTCGAACAGGAGAAACTGCGTTAGCTGCCGCGCACTGAAATTGTTATCGGAGACGAGAACGAGACTGCGCCGGCCGTTCGGGAGCCGTGGCCCCCAACTCAGGCCTTCGAGGTTGTCGAGTGTCACCTCCAGCAAGCCCAGGTCGAGCAGCAGTTTCTTGCGCACCGGCACGTAATGCTCGCCCGCCAGGGTCGCATGCCGGGCGACATCGCTCGCACCTGCGAGCTCGATACGATAAATCCGGATGCTATTGCCGATTCCCATCGTGTAACTGCGCTCCAGCGCCAGCAGCATGCCCTCTCCAGCGAGCAAATCCACCAACCCGTTGGTGCGATACAGACCGGGCAAGGGCGGCGCGAGCGGCACGGCAACGACGGGATAGACATGTTCCGCAATGAGCCGTCCGCTCGCCATGTCGAAAACCAACAGACGCGCCGGGCTCGGTTGCTCGATGTCGGCTGGGGGGCCATCCTGCATCAGCGCATTTTCAGTACCCACGATCAGGCGGCCATCGCCCAGTGCCAGGCTCTCGAAGGCAAGGTTGGGGCGCACCCCCCTGTCAGGGCCGGGCAGGTAGTGCGACGGCAATTCGACGTGGTGCAGCGCCGTCCCGTCAGCGCCGACTTTTTCGACTGCAGGTGCAATGTCGCGCCTGGCGTTACCTTCGCTGGCCCACCAATAGCCGCCGTCGCCGGCATGGCGGATCGCCTCCGGATCGACCGTGCCCGCGGCATGCGTGACACCCGCGACCGTCTTGAACGTGGTCATCTCCAGAAAGCGAACCCCAGCGAAACCCGCTTGATCACCGTCGCTGAAGACCGCTGGATCGAGCTTCAGCGTATAAAAACGCGCGGGCTGACGTTCCGAACGATCATCGGAAATGGCAACAAAACGATTCGTGGTCGTGTCGTAATCGAGACCGGACAAACCGCCAACGGTGGTACCCGAAAACTCGTAGCCGTACGGCACGAGCTGCTGGCCGAGATACCGCAGGGTCTGCGCTTCGGCCGGCAACGATAACACCAACAGGCAGGCGAAACAGGCCCGACCGACCCGAGGAAAACGACGGGTCAGCATGGAGCGTCGCCGCTGAACAGGTTCGCATCCTCCTCGAAGAGATCGTAGACACGGTGATTGCGGGTCTGCGCATCGACCCAGAGGGTCTGCCGGTGCAGGTCTGCCGCGACATGGATCACGGGTTCGTTGTCGATCGAGGCGACCGATATCCGTACACTGTGGACCTCGAAAAGCATTCCCTTCGATCCTTTCGTCATGCGCAGCCAACTCTGCGAGTCGCTGCGGGCGAACATTCGTCGGGCGTTTCTGGAAGACGACGCCAGCCTGCGTCCGCTGCTCGACGAACTGAAGGCCACCCGCTTCGCACCAGTCGACGATCGCCCTTACGAGGCCATTCGCCGGGTTGTGGAAAAAGCCCTGTAAAAGTCGGTGGCGGCGGGACGGCGAATCAGCTCCCCGCCGCCTGCCGCACCGCCGCAGCGATCGCCTCGGCTTGTGCCAGGACCAGCGTCGCATCGCTGCCTTCGACCATCACGCGCAGCAGCGGCTCGGTGCCGGAGGGACGCAGCAGGACGCGCCCCCGGTCGCCGAGCTGCGCTTCGGCAGACTTCACCGCGGCGACGATGCCGGCATCGCCACGCCAGTCGAATTCCTTTTCGAACCGGACGTTCAGCAGTATCTGCGGAAACATGGTCAGATCGGCACAGGCCTGCGCGAGTGTCTCGCCCCGTTCGCGCAGGGCCGCGAGCACCTGCAGCGCGGCGACGATGCCGTCGCCCGTCGTATGGCGGTCGAGGCAGATGATGTGGCCGGAATTCTCGCCCCCCAGTGGCCAGCCTTTTTCCTGCATCGACTCCAGCACATAACGGTCGCCCACCCTGGCGCGGACGAAACCGATGCCGAGCCGGACGATCGCCTGCTCGAAGCCGAGGTTGCTCATCAGCGTGCCCACCACCCCGGGCACTCCGGGGCGATGGCGCGCGATGATGTAGAGCAGCTCGTCGCCATCGAACAGGCGGCCGGAGGCATCGACCATCATCAGCCTGTCGGCATCGCCGTCGAGCGCAAGGCCGAGATCGGCCCGGTGCGCGACGACCTGCTGCTGCAGGAACTGCGGTTTCGTCGCGCCGACGCCGGCATTGATGTTGAGGCCGTCCGGGTTCGCCCCGACCGCGACGACTTCGGCGCCCAGCTCGTGGAAGACCTTGGGCGCGACGTGGTAGGCCGCGCCGTGCGCGCAATCGACCACCAGCTTGAGTCCGCGCAGGTCGAGTTCGTTGGGGAAGGTGCTCTTGCAGAATTCGATGTAGCGACCGGCCGCATCGTCGATGCGCCGCGCCTTGCCGAGCTGTGCCGAGTCGCGGCAGCCCATCGGCTGCGCCAGTCGCGCCTCGATTTCCTCCTCGATGGCATCGGGCAGCTTGTAACCACCGGCGGCGAAGAACTTGATGCCGTTATCGTCGTAGGGATTGTGCGAGGCCGAGATCACTACCCCGGCGGCAAGCCGCAACGCACGGGTGAGATAGGCCACGGCGGGCGTCGGCATCGGCCCGCACAGCATCACATCAACGCCGGCGGCGGCGAAGCCGGATTCGAGCGCCGCTTCCAGCATATAGCCGGAAATGCGCGTGTCCTTGCCGATCAGCACCGCCGGCCGCTCGCCATCCTGGGTATGCCCCATAAGTCCCACAGATCGCGCATGTGCAACCAGCGTCTCGCCGGCGGCGAAGCCGAGCCGCAACGCGAAATCCGGCGTGATCGGTAATTGCCCGACGCGACCGCGCACGCCATCCGTACCGAAATACTGCCTTGCCATGATCAGTTTTCCCCTTCCAGCGCGGCCAGCACAGTCAGCGCATCCTTCGTCGCGGCGACATCGTGCACGCGCACGACGCTCGCCCCCCTTTCAACGGCCAGCACGGCAGCGGCGACGCTGGCGGGCAGGCGCGCGATGCCGTTGGGTCGTCCCGTTACTGCACCCAGCATCGACTTGCGCGAAAGGCCCGCCAGCACGGGTACGCCCAATTCTGCGAAGCGCCGCAACTCACGCAACAGCGTGTAGTTGTGTTCCACCGTCTTGCCGAAACCGAAACCGGGATCGACCAGGAGCCGGTTCATCTCGATGCCGGCCTGCACGCAGGCAGCGATGCGCGCCGCCAGAAAGTCATGCACCTCGGCGACCACGTCGTCATAGCGCGGATGCGCCTGCATGGTGCCGGGCTCACCCTGCATGTGCATCAGGCAGACAGCGGCATTGCTGCCAGCCACGACATCCATCGCCCCGGGCGCACACAGGGCGGCGATGTCGTTGATCATCGACGCCCCCTCCCCGATCGCCGCGCGCATCACCTCCGGCTTGTTCGTATCGACCGAAACCGGCACGCCCCAATCGCGCACCGTCCGCAATACAGGGAGGATGCGGGCCAGCTCACCGGCAGCCGATACCGGCGCGGCCCCCGGCCGCGTCGATTCGGCGCCAAGATCGAGGATGTCGGCACCGTCGGCACGCTGCCGTTCGGCATGCGCGATGGCGGCCGATACGTCCTTGTCCAGCCCGTCGCCGGAAAAGGAATCGGGCGTGAGATTGACGATCCCCATGATCAGGGGTCGGTCGAGGGAAAGACGCCAGGCGCCGCAATGGAGGGTTTTCATTACGACGGGATTTTAACCGTCTGCAAAAGTCGGCGCCGGCGGGACGGCGCCTATTTTGCCGGGCGCGCCTCGTACCAGCCCTTGCTGGCGTTGACGACCTTGACGACCAGCAGCATCACCGGCACCTCGATCAACACGCCGACGACCGTCGCCAGCGCGGCGCCCGACTCGAAACCGAACAGCGAAATCGCCGCGGCGACCGCGAGTTCGAAGAAGT
>CAYNCH010000027.1:0-11668 GCA_964395815.1 uncultured Methyloversatilis sp. | reverse complement strand
CCCGTCCAGCGCACTGCGGATCGCGCCGATGCGGCCATCCAGCATGTCGGAGGGCGCCGCCGCCGCCGCGCCGGCCGCGGCGTGACTGAGCGCCTGCTTCACGAGCGCTTCGACGGTCTCGTCGTTCATCACATAACCGCGCGGGTCGGCGGGATCGATCAGCCCATCCTGGCCGTGACTGGTGTATGGGTCGAGGGCGATGTCGGTGATCACGCCCAGTTCGGGCAGTTCCTTCTTGAGCTTCGCCACCACGGTCGGCACCAGACCGTGCGGGTTCCAGGCTTCCTCGGCGCCCTGCGATTTCTTGCTGCTGTCGATCACCGGGAACAGGGCGAGCGCGGGAATGCCCAGCTTCAGCGCCTTTTCCGCCACGGGCAACAGACGGTCGAGCGTCATGCGCTCCACGCCCGGCATCGAAGCAACTTTTTCGGTTTTTTCCCTGCCTTCCAGCACGAATACCGGGTAGATGAAATCGGCCGGCGTCAGCGCGCTTTCCTGCATCAAACGGCGGGAAAAATCGTCGCGCCGCATCCGCCGCATCCGTGTAGCCGAAAATACACCTTTAATAATCATGGTCTTAAGCCTTAAAAATTTACTTGAACTTTTTACTCCGATACCTATCATAGTCTTCGGAGGGTGACGAATCCTCCCCCGCTTTTCCTCCCTGAGCGGGTACCTCGGTGCTCATCGAGGTATTCGGGCTCCCGGCTTTCTCCCCTTTGGCCGGGAGCCCACTCTCTTCTTCAGGTATTACTTGAGGTGTCGGGGCAAGCCATTGCCCAACGATCCGCTCCACGTCCTCCACGCCGGTCTTCTTGAGGCTGGAAAACAGCTGCAAGGTCATCGATACACCGGGAAAGTCGGCGCTGGCGGTACGGCGCGCGGCCGCGAGGGTCTGGGCCTGTTCCTGCCGGGTCAGCTTGTCGGCCTTCGTCAGCAGGCAATGAATCGGTTTGCCGGTCGAGCCGAACCACTCGATCATCTGCCGATCGCGCTCCGTGAATGGGCGGCGTGCATCCATGATCAGGACCAGCCCGACCAGTGCCGTCCGACGGGTCAGGTAATGTTCGAGCAGGCTCTGCCACTGGCGGCGAACCGCCTCCGGCACTTCGGCATAGCCATAGCCGGGCAGATCGACGAGCGCCGCACCATTGGGCAGCCGGAACAGATTGATGAGCTGGGTGCGGCCGGGCGTCTTCGATACATAGGCAAGACGCGTATGGCCGGCGAGCGTGTTGATCGCCGAGGATTTGCCCGCGTTGGAGCGTCCGGCAAACGCGATTTCCGCTCCGCCGGCCTGTGGCAGAGTCATCGGATCAGCGACGGAAATCTCGAAAGAAGCGTGACGAAACAAGGAGAAAGACATGAAAGCGAGACCGGCGCTAGCGCGCCAACATAAATACGGGCTGATATAGAATAACGCGTTCGGCAGCATAGCTGTTCCCCGCGCTGCCCTTCCTGGAGTCATCCGATGTTCCGCACTTCGTTGATGTCGATGTTTTCTGTGGCCGCCCTCGCGCTGGCTTCAACGGTCATCGCCAGTGAAGGCGGCACACCGGCCGCCTATCCGGGCGACGCCGCCAAAGGTCAGGAAATCGCCACGACGGTCTGCGTCGCCTGCCATGGTGCCGATGGCAACAGCCCGTCGTCGGCCAACCCAAAGATCGCCGGCCAGCACGCCGCCTATCTGTTCAAGCAGATGAAGAACTTCAAGGCGGATGCCGAAGGCAAGGCAGAACGCGTCAACGCGATCATGAACAGCATGATCGCCCCCTATTCCGAAGCGCAGATGAAGGACCTGGCCGCCTACTTTTCCGCCCAAAAACAGAGCGGTGGCGAAATGCAGGGCCGCACAGCGCTCGCCCTGGGCCAGAAGCTCTGGCGTGCCGGCGATGCCCGCAAGGGGCTGCCGGCCTGCGCCGCCTGTCATGGCCCGGCTGGCGCCGGCCTGCCGGCCCAATATCCGCGGCTCGCCGGCCAGTTCGCCGAATACACCGAGGCCCAGCTCAAGGCCTTCCGCGCGGGCGAGCGGGCCAACGACCCGAACAGAATGATGCAGATGGTCGCCACCCGCATGACGGATGCCGAAATACGCGCCGTCGCCGACTACATCGCCGGACTGCATTGAACGCAGAACGCATGCGCAGGCATCTTGAAAGGGGTGGCTCGATGCCGCCCCTTTTCATTTTGCGGACAGGCCGGCCGCAATGAAACAACTGGAAATCCGGCATCGCATCCTGCTCGCCGCCCTGGCCCCCGCAACGCTGGTCGCCTTTCTTGTATCGGGCATCCTGCTCGCCGGGCAGGTCGAGCAGGCGGAAGTGGATCAGCATCGTCGCCTGCAGGCCGTCGCCCGCCAGGTCGCGTCAAGCGCCGAGTACAACATTTTCGTCGGCAACACCAACGGGCTGCAATCCCAGCTGGAGGCCGTAAAACAGGAAGCCGACGTCGTCGCCGCCGCCATTCTGGACCGGCAGGGTGCAGTTCTGGCCAGCACCGTACCGGTTCAGGATCTCCCGGCAGCGGACCAGATTCACGAAGGTTTCGTGCCGCCGGCATCTGCAGAACCGCTCCGGCACTGGCACAGCATCCCGATCCAGGCCAGCACGCTCGGCGAACAGGACCTCTTCTCGCTACCGACCGCCGAAACACCCTTGCTCGGCCAGTTGCTGCTGCAGGTCTCCAACGAGTCACTGCACCACGAAATGCGTCGCCTCATCCTGACAGCGGGTGCCACTACCGCACTGATGCTGCTGTTCGGCATCCTGCTGGCCATGGCCCTGTCACGCGATCTGATCCGCAAGCTGCTGCGCATTCGCCAGGTCGTCGACCAGGTGGGCCACGGCATCTGCGGAGAACGCGTCGCTGGCATCGGTGCGGATGAGCTCGGTCAACTGGCGCACGGCATCAACCGCATGGCCGATCGCGTCGAGATGACCCAGGCCGATCTCGCCGCCCAGGTCGGCGAAGCGACCTTCGCCCTGCGCAAGGAGAAAGATGAAGCGGAACAGGCCGCCCGCGCACGCAGCCGCTTTTTCGCCGCCGCCAGCCATGACCTGCGCCAGCCGGCACAGGCGCTCGGCCTGTTCGTCACGCGCCTGGAGCGCGATGCAAGGCGCAGTGCGTTGCTGCCGCGCATTCGCCAGCTCGCCCAGTCGGTGCGCACGCTGCAAGGTCTCCTCGACACCCTGCTCGACTATTCGCGCCTGTCCGGCCAAGTCTATCGTTCAGATGTCCAGCCGGTGCGCGCTTCGGTTGTAATCGCCGCTATTCGCGCCGAATTTCAGGCGACCGCCGCGGAAAGCAACATCGAGTTGCGGCAGCATGTCGTCGATTGCTGGCTGATGACCGACGCCGCCATGCTGCACCGCATTCTCCTCAATCTCGTCAGCAATGCCCTGCGCCACACCCGCACCGGCGGCGTGCTGCTGGCCTGCCGCCACAACGCGACGCATGCACGCCTCCAGGTCTGGGATACCGGATCGGGCATCCCGCCCGGGCAACAGGAGGCTGTTTTCGAAGAGCTGGTCCAACTCGACAACCCCGAGCGCGATGCCAGCAAGGGGCTGGGGTTGGGGCTGGCCATCGTGCGCCGCACCGCCACGCTGCTGAACCATCCGGTGACCTTGCGCTCGCGTGTCGGCCACGGATCCTGTTTCACCATCACCATTCCGCTGACCCACCCGCCGGCGGACCTGCCTGACGACTGGGCCGCCGGAGCTGCCGCCAATGAAATCCTGGTCTGCGGCAAAACCGACCGTGCGCTGGTCGAGCTGCTGGAACTGCTTGAAAGCTGGGGCTACACGACCCGCTATGCGCCTGCCGTCACGGATGCGATCGACGGCATCACCGCCGACGGTACGCCCGTGCTGGTCATTCACGAAACCGGCAACGACTTGTCCGCCGCGCTGGATGCCCTGGATGCCTGCGACCATGCGGCCGGCCGTGCGCTGCCCGGCCTGCTCATCCATGCCGGGCCGCTGCCCGCCGCCGAGCTGCGTGGCACGCAGCGTCTGCTGTTGTCGCGCCCGTACCGTCCCGCACGTTTGCGCGCCCTGATCGACCATCTGCTCAACCCCGCGGCCGACAGCGAAGACGATGACGATGCCCGCTAGCGAACTTCATCCTTACCGTGCAGTCGTAACTACTGTCCCCCAGCCACGACTATCGCCATGAACACGCCCAAACCCTCCGACATCACTCCGCCCGAACTCTATGCGCGGCGGCGGGAATTCCTCAAAACTTCGCTGGGCGTCGGCCTGGGTGCCGGTCTGGCCACCGTCCTGCCGGCTCCGACTTTTGCCGCACCGGCGAAACTGGGCGAGGGTGCCAAGAAAAGCGTGTTTTCGACCGGCGAGGCGCTCACGCCGCTCAAGCATGTCAGTGGCTATTGCAACTTCTATGAATTCGGTACCGGCAAAGAAGATCCGCCCGCCCACGCCCACCGGCTGCAGACCCGGCCCTGGCAGCTGACGATCGACGGGCTGGTGAAGAAACCGGTCACGCTCAGCATCGACGACATCCTCAAGCTCGCCCCGCTTGAGGAACGCATCTATCGCCTGCGCTGCGTCGAGGGCTGGAGCATGGTGATTCCCTGGCTCGGCTTTCCGCTCGATGTGCTGCTGAAACAGGTCGAGCCGCTCGGTAGCGCGAAATACGTCGAGTTCGTCACTGCGCTGCAGCCCGACAACATGCCGGGTATCAGAAGCCGCGTGTTGAACTGGCCCTACCGCGAGGGCCTGCGCCTCGACGAGGCACGTCATCCGCTGACCTTGCTGGCCGTCGGCCTGTACGGCGATGTGCTGCCCAAGCAGAACGGCGCGCCGCTGCGCATCGTCGTGCCCTGGAAATACGGCTTCAAGAGCGCAAAGTCCATCGTCGCGATCCGCTTCCTCGAAGACGAACCGCTCAGTTCGTGGATGGAGGCCAACCCGCGCGAATACCACTTCTACTCCAACGTCAATCCCGAAGTGCCGCACCCGCGCTGGAGCCAGGCGACGGAACGCCGCATCGGCGAATTTGGCAAGCGGCCGACGCAGCTGTTCAACGGCTACGGCGAGCAGGTCGCCGGGCTCTATACCGGCATGGACTTGCGCAAATATTTCTGATGCCGATCGCCCTGCTGAAAACCCTCGTCTTCATCCTGGCGCTGCTGCCGCTGGTGTATTACGGCTGGGGCGCGTGGCACGACACGCTCGGCGCGAACCCGATCGAGGCCGTCACGCGCGGGCTGGGCACCTGGACGCTCCACTTCCTGCTGATCACGCTCACCGTCACCCCCCTGCGCAAACTCACCGGCTGGCATGCCGTCGTGCGTCTGCGGCGCATGCTCGGCCTGTTCGCCTTCTTCTACGCCACGCTGCATCTCGTCAGCTACCTGTGGTTCGACCAGTTCTTCGACTGGGGCGAGATCGCGCAGGACATCCTCAAGCGGCCCTTCATCACCGTCGGCATGGCGGCCTTCGTGCTGCTCGTGCCGCTCGCCGTCACGTCGAACAATGCGGCGATCCGCCGCCTCGGCGGCCGGCGCTGGCAGGCGCTGCACCGCACGGTGTACGCCATCGCCATCCTCGCCGTGCTGCACTACAGCTGGCTGGTCAAGGCCGACCAGTCGCTGCCGCTGCTCTACGGCGGCCTCCTCGCCGTGTTGCTGGGGCTGCGCGCCTGGTGGCGCGAGGTGGAGCGCCGCGCACAGCTCGCCGGTAAATACGCGCCCAATCAGGCGAAAATCCGCAACCGCATCATACCGATCGTGCCGCACCGCTGAAGCGGATGATGTCGCGCCCGTCGGCCGTCCTGTTCGTCGGCCGCGGCGCGGCCTTCCAGGCGTGGCCGTAGATGATTTCGAAGCGTGCAGGCAGCCGCCCTTCCTCGCGCGGCCAGGCCGCGAAGACGCGCCGCCAGTCGCGCCAGGGCAGGCGGCCGAGCAGTTCGTCCCGCACCCCGAGATGCCGTTGATCGGTGAGGAAGGCGCGCGGCGTGCGGTAGGTCAGCGTCAGCATTTCCATCTCCATCACCGGATCGGCGAAGCCGGCGGCCACCAGCAGGTCGCCGATGTCGTGCATGTCGATGAAGCGGCGCGCCGTCCCGCCGGCGCCGACTTTTTCCGCCGCGGCGCGAAGTTCCTTGAGCGTATCCGGGCCGAGCAGGGCGAAATGCAGCAGTCCCCCCGTGGCGAGCACGCGGTGCAGTTCGGCGAAAGCCGGCCGCAAATCTGCCAGCCAGTGCAGCATCAGGTTCGACCAGACGAGATCGAGGCTGCCGGTCGCGAGGGGCAGGGCACGCACATCGGCATTGACACAGCGGGGCGCACGACGGCGCAGGCGATCAAGCCAGCCGCCCGCCCCGGATTTCGACTGGACGGCCGCCAGCATCGGCCGCGCATAATCGACCGCCAGCGGCAGGGCTTCGGGATAGCGACGCTGCAGGTCGATCACGCCGTCGCCGGTGGCACAGCCGATGTCGGCGAAACGGCGCGGCGCGATCTTCACGAAATCGAGGCGGGCCGCCATCCGATGGCCGACTTCGCGGGCCAGCACCGCCGCCGCGTCGTAGCTCGCGGCCGCCGCGGCGAAACGGTCACGCATCAACGTGCGCGCATCAGACCGGCTGCAGGCCCAGCCGTTCGAACAAGGCCTCGTCGCGCGCCGCCTCGGCGTTGCCGGTAGTCAGCAGCTTGTCGCCATAGAAAATCGAGTTGGCGCCAGCGAGGAAGCACAGCGCTTGCAGCTCGTCGCTCATCTCCTGACGCCCGGCGGACAGCCGCACGAGACTCGTCGGCATGGTGATGCGCGCGGCAGCGATGGTGCGCACGAACTCGAAGGGATCGAGCGGCGGCGCGTTTTCCAGCGGCGTGCCGGGAATGGCGACGAGGTGGTTGATCGGCACCGATTCCGGGGCCGGATTCATGTTCGCCAGTTGCGAAATCAGCGAAGCGCGCACGCGCCGGCTCTCGCCCATGCCGATGATGCCGCCGCAGCAGATCTTCATGCCGGCCTCGCGCACCCGGGTCAGCGTCTCCATGCGGGCCTGCTGGCTGTGCGTGGTGATCACCTGATCGTAGAACTCGGCGCCAGTGTCGAGGTTGTGGTTGTAGTAGTCGAGTCCGGCGGCGGCGAGCTTCTCGGCCTGGCCGGGACCGAGCAGGCCCAGCGTCAGGCAGCTTTCCATGCCGAGATCCTTGACGACACGCACCATCTCGATGACCTTGTCGAGGTCGCCGTCCTTCGGCCCGCGCCAGGCGGCGCCCATGCAGAAGCGGCTAGCGCCTTTTTCCTTGGCCGCTTGCGCCGCGAACTTCACCTGCTCCAGTTCGAGCAGTTTCTCGCGTTCGAGGCCGGTCTCGCCTTCGCGCCGGGCGGACTGCGAACAGTAGCCGCAGTCTTCCGAGCAGCCTCCGGTCTTGATCGACAGCAGCGTCGAACGCTGGATGGCATGGGGGTTATGATGCTGGCGATGGACGTCCTGGGCACGGTGCAGCAGGTCCATGAAAGGCAGTTCGAACAGGTTGGCGACCGCAGCGGTCGTCCAGGTTGCATCTGGATTCATTGTGTTTCCTCGGAAAGACGCGGGATCATCGCGAATGCCTCGCCAAATGTCAATTTCGGCCCTGCCCACCCTGTCCAGGGTGTTGAATCTGCTGTTGCCGCGCAGCTGCCTGCTTTGCGGCGACACCGCCCAGTCAGCGCTCTGCGCCGGCTGCGCCGCCGACCTGCCGCGACTCGCCGGCTCGGTCTGCTGCATCTGTGCAGCGCCACTGGTCACGCCGGCGCCCCGCTGCGCCGACTGCCTGCGCGATCCGCCCGCCTACGATGCCACCCATGCCGCCCTGCGCTATGCCTTTCCCCTCGATCGCCTAGTGCAGCATCTGAAATTCGGCGGACGGCATGCCTTCCACCGTCTTGCCGGCGCCGACTTTTTCGCCACCTGCCTGCTGGCCGGCCCGCATCCGGCCGGCGACATCATCGTGCCCGTCCCGCTGTCCCGCGTGCGCCTGCGCGAGCGCGGCTTCAACCAGGCGCTCGAGATCGCCCGGCCGCTGGCCCGTGCGCTCGCCCTGCCGCTGGATACGCAGGCGCTGGTCCGCGCGCGCGACACGCCGCCGCAAAGCCGGCTGCCCTGGCGCGTCCGTCACCGCAACGTCCGCCATGCCTTCGCCTGCACCGAAGATTTCGCCGGTAAAACCGTGATCGTCGTCGATGACGTGATGACCACCGGCGCGACGCTCGATGCTGTCGCCCGCACGCTCAAGGCGCAAGGGGCCGTGCGGGTCGTCAACTGGGTCGTGGCACGGGCGGTGAAACGGACTACCTGATTTTCTGCTCGATCACCGTCGCCATGTCGGCCGGCAGATTGCCGGCTTCGCGGGCACGGGCATAGGCTTCCTTGGCTTCGGCGGGCTTGCCGCTGTTTTCAAGCGCCAGCCCCAGGCCGAACCACCAGCGGCCCTCGCCGGGCCGCAGGGCGAGGCCGGCCCGGAACCGTTCCGCCGCCTCGGCCGGCCGCTGCTGCCGCTGCAGCAGATAGGCGAACAGGCCCTGATAGTCGGCATCGCCGTTCGCATGTGCGGCATGGCGCTCCAGCGTGCCAATCGCCGCGTCGGCATCGCCCTGTTCGAACTGCAGGCGGGCGAGGATCACCGCCCAGCCCGACTGCGCCGGATCGAGCGCGAGGCCGGCCTCGGCCACCCGGCGCGCTTCCGCCCACTGTCGCCCGCCAACCAGCGTCGCCAGCAGGGCCTGGCGGGCCTTGGCGAATCCGGGATCGCGCACCAGCGCACGCTGGAAAGCCACGGCCGCGGCCATGGGGTCCCCCTGTTTGGTCGCCTGCATGCCCTTGCGGTATTCGGCTTCGGCCTGCTCGCGGGCCTGGCCGCCCTTGGGACGCTTGTCGATCTGCACTTCGCCGGGGGCATCGGCGGGCGCTTCAGACGTCGCCTCGGCAGCCGGGGCAGGCAACGCGTCTTTTTTCGACGCCGCCGGCCGCTCAGCATGTTTTGCACCCGCCGGTTTCTCCTTCACGGCCGTCACTGCGAGTTTCGCGGGCGCTGCCGTGACGGTGGTCTCCGGCGGTGCAGGCGGATCGGCACGCCGGATCACGGTCGAGAGCTTCATTGCAGCGTCATCGACGATGACTGCAGGCGGAGAAAAAGTCGGTGCTGGCGAGACGGCGGCAGCGGGCGGGGCGGGTATGACGGGAGCTGTCGACGTGGCTGGTGAGGCCACGGGCGGCATCGCTGGCGGCGCTGGCGGCGCTGACGCAGACGTCCCGCCCGGCTCACCGCCCATCAGCAGGCTGGCCACGATGCCCGCCGCCACCGCACCGATGGCGATACCAAGTGCCAGCTGACGCCATGGCTGCGGTGTCTTTCCTCCGGCGGGCGGCAGGGTGCGCAGGCGCGGCGGCAGTCCGGCCCGCTCCTGATCGTTCGCGTCGCGCGCATCGAGATCGCGCAGCATCTGGTTGATGACGCTCATGTCGTCCCCATTCCTACCAAGGCCACCAGCGCCGTGTCGGGATCGCGCCTTCCGTGTCCTGTATCGCTGCCCGGACATGCTCGGCCTGCACCTGCAACTGTCCGGCGCCAAAGGCGGCCAGCAGGGCCTTGTGGGCGAGAATATTGACGAGGCGCGGCGTCCCGCCGGCACCGCGGCAGAGGGCTTTCATCGCGGCGGCAACGAAAATGGGATCGCCACTGTGTCCGGCAATGCGCAGGCGCTGTTCGATGTAGTTGCCGACCTCGTCACTTTCCAGATGACGCAGGCGATGATGAAAGACGATGCGCTGCTTGAGCTGCCGGGCGGAATGCGCATCGAGCATCGCGTCGAGTTCCGGCTGACCGAACAGGACGATATGCAGCAGCTTGCGCTTTTCGGTTTCGAGATTGGACAGCAGGCGCAGACTTTCCAGCGTCAGGCGCGGCATGGTTTGGGCCTCGTCGATACACAGGACGACCTTCTTGTCGGCGCGTGCCAGTTCAAGGAGACGGCTGTTGAGACGCTTGATGACATGCGCGGCTTCCGGCTCGCCGGCAGCGGTGCCGAGATCATCAGCCACCTCGCGCAGGAATGCGCGCGGCTCCATCTGCGGGTTCGGCAGGTAGGCGGCTTTCCACTCCGGCCCGAGTTCGGCCAGCAGGTTGCGACACAGCAGCGTCTTGCCGGTGCCGATCTCGCCCACGACCTTGATGAAGCCTTCGCCGCTGGCGAGCGCGACATGCAGCAGATTGAGGCCTTCGAGATGACTGCGGCTCGGGTAGACGAATTCGGTATCCGGCGTGATGCCGAAGGGCAGCTGGCTGAGACCGAAATGCGCGAGATACACGAGGCGGGGCCTACTGCTGCAGCGGGATCTTCAGCGGCGGCAAGGCAAAATTCTGCAGGCGGGCATTGCTCTGCTCGAGATCCTGCACCCAGGCCCGATCGTCCTGGATGATCGTCGGCTTGAGCAGGATGACGAGCTCGCGCTTCGTCAGGGCCCGGCCGCGCTGGCCGAGCAGGGTACCGGCGGCCGAGTTGGTGGTTCCCGGCAGGCCGCTACTGTCACTGGTCTGCTCCTGGGTCATCAGGCCGCCGATGGCGACGATGTTGCCATCCTGCACGCGCACGATGCTGTCGGTCTCGTTGACGCTCGATGTCGCAAGCGGCAACTTGAACTGGCCCATCGAGCCGAGGTCGATCAGTTTGTCCTTTTCGGCAACGGTACTCACGGCGGGGTGGACATGCAGGATGATGTTGCCCATATCGTCGATCTGCGGCGTCACGTCGAGCGATATGCCGGAGAAGTACGGCTGCAGCGTCAGGCTGGGCGTCGCCGTCGTACCGGCGGTGGTGCTGGTCGTGGTGGTCGTCACATTGGTGACGAACAGTTCGTCCGTACCGACCTTGAGCACGGCTTTCTGGTTGTTGATGGTGGCGATGCGTGGGCTCGACAGGACGGATACGGAACCCTGCGTCTCCAGGAAATTGAGCAAGGCGGCAAAGTTGGCGGTCTGGAAGGCGAGGCCGACGAAACCGCCACCGAGGGCCGAGGCGGCCAACGACCCCGCCAGCCCCGGCGTGATCGTCGCGCTGCCGTTGGACAGGGAGTTCAAGGTAGTGGTGACGTTGCCATCCGCATCAGTCACAGTCACCGACCCGTTGGGTGTCAAGGTCGCTCCCGGCTGGGCCACGCCCAGCGTGGTCCGGCGCTTGTTGCTGTTGAAACTCGACCAGTTGATGCCGGCCTGATACTGCTCCGACAGCCGGACTTCGAGGATCTTGGCCTCGAGCATCACCTGCCGCTCGACCATCACCTGGGTTGCCTTCAGGTACTGCTCGACGGCGCGCATTTCGCCGGGAAAGGCACGAATGACGACCACGCCCGAAATGCTGTTGACCACGACACTGCGGCCTTCGCCGGCGACGATGGTACGCAGCGCGTTTTCGAGGTCGCCCCAGAAGTTGGTATTCGAGTCGGTTTGCACCCGGCTCGTGGTGCTGCCCCCTGCGCTGCTGCCGCTACCGGTCCCCGCGGGCACCGGCGTGCTCCCGGTGCTGGGCGTCGATATCGTTCCGCTTGTGCCGGTGGTGCCCGCCCCGGTGATCGCGCTCGAGGTCACGCGCAGTTCGGTTGCGCCCTGGCGACGGCTGGCCAGATAGTTCACCTGGAAGACCCGCGTCTGCAGGGT
>CAYNCH010000026.1:0-11839 GCA_964395815.1 uncultured Methyloversatilis sp. | reverse complement strand
CGAAGTCGGCGAAGTCGAGCATGTCGATCTTCTCCAGCTGCGAGGCGGCGCCGAACTCGGGCGTCATCACGTAGAGCGAGGCATCCACGTGCGGCACGATGGCGGCGTCGCCCTGGCCGATCCCGGACGTTTCGACGACAACCAGGTTAAAGCCACTGAGCTTGCAGGCGGCAATCACCTCGGGCAGCGCGGCGGAGATTTCCTTGCCGGTGTCGCGCGTCGCCAGCGAGCGCATGAAGATGTGCGGATGCTCGATGGCGTTCATGCGGATGCGGTCGCCGAGCAGCGCGCCGCCGGTGCGCTTGCGCGAGGGGTCGATTGAGACGATGGCGATCTTGAGCGCGTCGTCCTGGTCGAGGCGGAAACGGCGGATCAGCTCGTCCGTCAGCGAAGACTTGCCGGCGCCGCCGGTGCCCGTTATCCCCAAAGTCGGCGTTGGCGGGACGGCAGCTTTGCGGATTTCCTGCGCCAGCGGGCCATCCGGGTCGTTCTCCAGCTGCGTGATGGCCCGCGCGAGCTTTCTGCGGTCGCCGCCCTTGAGGTCTTCGAGCGTGACGTTCGCCGCGAGGTCGAAGTCGCTGGTCGACACCACGTCGTTGATCATGCCCTGCAGGCCGAGCCGCGCGCCGTCCTCGGGCGAATAGATGCGCGTCACGCCGTAGGCATGCAGTTCCTCGATCTCTTCCGGCACGATCACGCCGCCGCCGCCGCCGAACACCTTGATCTCCGCGCCGCCGCCCGCGCGCAGCAGGTCGATCATGTACTTGAAGTATTCGATGTGACCGCCCTGGTAGGAGGTGATGGCGATGCCCTGCACGTCCTCCTGCAGGGCCGCGTTCACCACCTCCTGCACCGAGCGGTTGTGGCCGAGGTGGATCACCTCGCTGCCGGTGGATTGCAGAATCCGCCGCATGATGTTGATCGAGGCATCGTGGCCGTCGAACAGCGCGGCGGCGGTGACGAAGCGCACCTTGCGTTGCGGCTTGTAGGGGGCGAGCTTGGCGGCGATGGAAGGATCGGACATGGCAGGGACTCCAGCGTTGGATAGCCCGATCTTAGGCCGGCCGCCCAGGGATTGCCATTGCCCTCGCCGCCGGATATCGTGCAAAATCCGCCAACATGAAAAACGCCACCGTCGCCATCGGCTTCGTCACCGGCATGCTCGCCGGCCTGCAGCGCGCCGGGCGCGACCCGGCGCCGCTGCTCGCCGCCGCCGGCATCGCGCCGGCGACGC
The DNA here is from genome assembly GCA_964395815.1 of uncultured Methyloversatilis sp. GTDB lineage: Bacteria > Pseudomonadota > Gammaproteobacteria > Burkholderiales > Rhodocyclaceae > Sulfuricystis. Next base: position 10,605 of record CAYNCH010000026.1, on the reverse strand, counting down.
TCGGCGATCCCGCCGCGCGCATCCCGCTCGCCGCCTACGCCGAGCTCTACAACCGCGTCGCCGCGGCGCTAGACGACGAGGCCTTCGGCCTGTTCTCGGCGCCCATGCGCTGCGGCAGTTTCGAGTTCCTCGCCCGCGCACTGGTGAGCGCCCACACGCTCGAAGATGCCTTGCAGCGCATGGCGCGTTACCTGCGCGTACTGCTGCCCGACCTCGCGGTCGGCATCGAGCGGCGCGGCGGCCATGCCTGGCTCCTGATCGAGGAAACCCGCGCGCTCACCCCCGGCGCCGGCCGCGTCTTCGCCTTCGAATGGCTGCTGCGGCTCAGTCACGGCCTCGCCTGCTGGCTCGCCGGGCGCGGCCTCGCGCTCGACGCCGTCGCCTTTCCCTACCCGCGTCCGCCGCACGCGGCGGACTACGCGCTGATCTACACGGCCAATTCGACCTTCGGGGCGCGGCGGCTCGAAGCCCGTTTCCAGGCCAACCTGCTCGACCTGCCGCTGCGGCGTGACGAGGATGCGCTCGCGGCCTTCCTCGTCGGCGCGCCGGGCCGCATCGCCACGCTGTACCGCCGCGACCGCGACACCGTGCTGGCCGTGCGCGACCTCCTGTTCGCCGCGCTGCCCGCGCTGCCCGGCCTCGACGCCGTCGCCGCGCGGCTGCACCTCTCGCCGCGCAGCCTGCACCGGCGCCTCGCCGACGAAGGCGCGAACTTTCGCCAGATCAAGGACGCCCTGCGCCGCGACCTCGCGCTGTCGAGGCTGGTCAAGACCGGCGCCCCCGTCGCCGCCATCGCGGCCGAGCTGGGCTATGCCGACCCGTCCGCCTTCTATCGCGCCTTCATCGAGTGGACCGGCGTCGCGCCAAGCGAGTACCGGGCCCGGCTGGCGGAACAGGGATAGGCAAAAGTCGGTGGTGGCGGGACGGCAGAATGAACCTGCGCACGGCGTGCCGGAGTAAATTCCCACCTCCCACCTCTCCCCGGCCGACTGAAAAACCGATGCAAGCTCTCGAACACTACCGCGCCATCTTCGAGAATGGCCATACCGTGATGCTGATCATCGACCCGGTCGACGGTCGCATCGTGGATGCCAACCCCAAGGCGGAAAGCTTTTACGGCTGGCCACGCGACGTGTTGCTCGCCATGCGCATCATGGATATCAACACGCAATCGGCCGATGAGGTCAGGGCCGAAATCGAGCAGGCGCGCACGGCCAACCGCCATTTCTTCAACTTCCGCCATCGTCATGCCGACGGCTCGATCAGCGACGTCGAAGTGCTCTCCGGCCCGATTACCGTCGACGGCCAGACCTATCTGTATTCGATCATCCACGACGTCACCGATAAAAAGGCGCTCGAAAGGAAGCTCGCCCGACTGGCCCGCCGCGCCGAACTGCTGCTCGAACTGCCGCGCCTGACCGAAACCCTGGGCGAGTCGGAATTCATGCAGCGCGGCCTTGAAATGGCCGAGGACCTGACGGACAGCTCCATTTCCTTCATCCATTTCGTCAACGACGACGAACGCGATATCGAGCTCGTCACCTGGTCGCGCCGCACGCTCGAACACTACTGCACCGCCACCTTCGAACGCCATTACCCGGTGGCCGACGCCGGCCTCTGGGCCGAGGCGCTGCGCCAGCGACGCCCGGTGGTTTACAACGACTACGCCGCAGCGCCGGATCAGCGGGGCCTGCCCGCGGGGCATGCTGCCCTGACGCGTTTCATCTCCGTGCCCGTCATCGAGCAGGACAAGGTCGTGATGCTCGCCGGCCTCGGCAACAAGGACACCGACTACGACGAGATCGACGTACAAAGTCTGGTGATGATCGCCGGCGACATCTGGCGACTGGTGCAGCGCAGTCGCTACCAGCGCAAGATTGTGCGCTTCAACCGCATGCTCGATCGCTCCGCGGCGGAGATCTACAGTTTCGACGCCAACAGCCTGGTGTTCGTCGACGTCAATACTGGTGCCTGCCGCAATCTCGGCTATACGCGCAAGGAATTGCTGCACATGACGCCGCTGGACCTCAAGCCGCTGATGTCGCCACACGCTTTCGAGCAACTGCTGGCGCCCTTGCGTGCGGGAAGCCGGCACAGCATGACGGTGACCACCGAGCACAAGCGCAAGGATGGCAGCCGCTACCCGGTGGAACTGCAGATCGAGCGTGTCGAGGATGGCAATCCGCTGTTCGTCGCCATCGGTCGCGACATCAGCGAACGCATCAATGCCGAAGCAGCGCTGAGCCAGGCGCTGGCCGTGGTCGAAGCCAGCCCCGTGGTGAGTTTTCGCTGGCGCAACGCTCCCGACTGGCCGGTCGAGTACGTCTCGAACAACGTGGCCCGCTGGGGTTATCGTCCCGACCAGCTCAAGGCCGGTCAACCCGGCTACACGGAGCTGATTCACCCCGAGGACCTCCCCCACGTCGCGGACGAGGTCAGCGACCACACGGCGCAGGGCGTCGACGAGTACACGCAGGAATACCGCTTGCGCGCCGCCGACGACCGTTATTTCTGGGTCGAGGACCATACCCGCATCGTGCGCGATGCCGCCGGCCAGCCGTTGTTCTACGAAGGCGTGGTCACCGATATCGACGCCAAGAAGCATGCCGAATTGCAGACGATCGAATCGCTGGCAATCCAGCGCGAGCTCAACCGCAAGCTTGAAGCCGCGCACAACCAGCTGCTGCAGTCCGAGAAGATGGCCTCGATCGGCCAGCTGGCGGCCGGTGTCGCCCACGAGCTCAACAATCCGATCGGCTTTGTCTACTCCAACCTCAACAGCCTCAAGACCTATCTCGACGACATCTTCGAGATCGCCAGCGCCTGCGAAGTCGCGGCCGCCAAGGCGGGGAACCCTGCGGATTTCGCCATCATCGAAACCCTCAAGGCGCAGAAGGACTTCGATTACCTGCGCCAGGACATCTTCCAGCTCGTCGCCGAATCAGTCGAAGGCCTGTCCCGCGTCAAGAAGATCGTGCAGGACCTCAAGGACTTCTCGCGTCCGGGCGCAACCAACTGGGAATGGGGCGACCTCCACAGCGGGCTCGACTCGACCCTCAACATCGTCTGGAACGAGCTCAAGTACAAATGCACGGTGACCAAGGACTACGGCGCCCTGCCGCCAGTGCGTTGCCTGCTCTCGCAGCTGAACCAGGTCTTCATGAACCTGCTGGTCAATGCCGCGCATGCCATTCCGGTGAAAGGTGACATCACGCTGCGCACCGGCACGCGGGACAAGGAAGTCTTTGTCGCCGTCAGCGACACCGGCAGCGGTATCGCGCCGGAAAACCTGCGCCGCATCTTCGACCCCTTCTTCACCACCAAGCCCGTCGGCAAGGGCACCGGGCTCGGTCTTTCGCTGGCCTACAGCATCGTCCAGAAACACGGCGGCCGCATCGAGGTCGCCAGCACCCCGGGGAAAGGCAGCACGTTTACCGTCTGGCTGCCCATCGACGGTCCGGCGAGCGATGCGCCGGACGCTCCCGCCGTCCCGTGAGCGCCGACTTTTCGTCGCGCCGCCCGCGGCCCTAGCCGCCCGGCTTCGCGGCGTGGTCGCCGTACTGGCGGAAAGCGTCGCGGATGGCGGCGATCAGGTCTTCTTCTTCCCACGGCTTGGTCAGGAACTTGAAGATCTCGCCCCGGTTGATCGCCTCGGTCAGGCTATCGACGCCGGTGTAGCCCGAGAGAATCATGCGGATGATGTGCGGATGCATCTTGCGCACCCGCGAGAGCAATTCGATGCCGCTCATGCCGGACATGCGCTGGTCGGTGAGAATCACTGCCACCTCGTGATTGGCCAGCAGTTCCAGCGCCTCTTCACCGCTGGCCGCCGTCAGCACACGATAGCTCTGCCGCCGCAGCACGCGCTTCAGGGCTGTCAGCACGCTCGGCTCGTCGTCCACCAGCAGCAAGGTGTTCGCCATCTCGTCCTCGACCGGCACTTCGGCCGGCTTGAAGCCCACCAGAAATTCCGTCATCGCCTCGGCCGGCATCGGTTGGGCGATCAGGAAACCCTGCATCACATCGCACTGCAAGGAACGCAGGTAGCGCGCCTGGCCCTGGTTTTCGACCCCCTCGGCGATCACCTCGAGGTCCAGGCTGTGGCCCATCGCGATGATCGCCTTGACGATGGCGGCATTGCCGCTGTTGGTGATCATGTCGCGCACGAAGGAAATATCGATCTTGAGCTTGTGCACATCGAGCTGCTGCAGATAGGCCAGCGACGAATAGCCGGTGCCGAAATCGTCGATCGACAGGCGCACGCCCAGCGTCTTGAGCTCCCGCAGCGTCTGCAGCGAACGCTCGCGGTCGGCCATGACGAAGCTCTCGGTGATCTCCAGTTCGAGCTGATGCGGGGCGATGCCGGTTTCCGCCAGGGCATCGCGCACGGACTCGACCAGATGTCCACGCGATAGCTGGATCGCCGACACATTCACAGCCGTCTGTTTCGGCGTCAGTCCGGCATCGGACCAGCGCCGCACCTGCCGACAGGCCTCGCGCAGCACCCAATCGCCAAGGCGCACGATGAGGCCGCTTTCTTCGGCCAGCGGGATGAACTCGTTCGGCGCCAGCAGATCGCGCTGCGGATGTTGCCAGCGGACCAGCGCCTCGATGCCGACGATGTGGCCGTTCAGCAGGTCGACCTGGGGCTGGTAGTGCAGACGGAGTTCGTCGGGGTGGTCGAGTGCGGCGCGCAGTTCGGCTTCGAGGGTCAGCCGGTCGTTGGCGATACGGCTCATGTCCGCCGAAAAGAACCGGAGGATGCCCGGCCCCTGCAGCTTCGCCTGGTTCAGTGCCGCGCTGGCCGCGCCCAGCAGGGTCTCGGTATCGACGCCATCTGCCGGGCACAGCGCGATGCCGACGCTGGCGCCGACGAAGATCGGCTTGCTGTCGATCACGAAGGGCTGGCCCAGCGCATCGATCAACTGTTGCGCCCGCAGGTCGACCGCGCCGCCCGCATCGACCAGCGCGGCGAACTCGTCGGCGCCGATGCGCGCCAGGCTGTCGTTATCCGGCAGCAGGGCCTTGACCCGCCGCGCCGCCTCGACCAGCACGGTGTCGCCGGCCGCATGCCCGAGGCTTTCGTTTACCGTCTTGAAGTTGTCGAGGTCGATGAACAGCAGCGCGAAACGCGGCTCGCCGCCTTGCGCCCGCTGCGTCTCCTGCGCCAGCATTTCGCCGAACAGCATCCGGCTCGCCATCCCGGTCAGCGGGTCGCGATGCACCAGGGTGCGGTATTTCTCTTCGCTGAGTTCGAGCAGCGCCGTGCGGCTGGCGACCAGGTCTTCGAGAAAACGCCGCAGCCGAGCCAGCTCGAGATGGTTGCGCACCCTGGCACGCACTTCGGCCACGTCGAACGGCTTGGTAATGTAGTCCACGGCACCGAGATCGAATCCGCGCACCTTTTCGGCAACCGCATCCACCACGGTCACGAAGATCACCGGAATGCGGTTGCCCTGCGGCATCGCCTTGATCTGCCGGCAGACCTCGTAGCCATCCATGTCCGGCATCATCACGTCGAGCAGGACGAGGTCCGGCGGCGTCTCGCCCGTCACCGCGGCGAGCGCCTTGGCCCCGCAGGTGGCGACCTGGATCTGGTAGTCGCTCTTGAGGGCCTCGATCAGTTCGTGAATGTTTTCCGGGCTGTCATCGACGACCAGCAGGGAATAGGTCCGTTCGCCGCGGGCATGGGCGACTACATCGAAGCTCACCGGGCTGCGCCGGTAACGCCGCAGGTCGAGCTGGTTGCGCACCCGCGTCTTCAACAGTTCCGGATTCACCGGCTTGGTGATGTAGTCCGCCGCCCCAAGCCGCAAGCCGCGCGCCTCGTCCGCCGCCTCGGTCAATGCGGTAACGAAGATCACCGGAATATCCGTCGTGGCCGGATCGATCTTCAACGCCGACAGCACCGAATAGCCATCCATGCCGGGCATGCGGATATCGAGCAGGATGAGGTCCGGCGGCGGGGTGCGGCGCGCGATGTCCAGCGCCTTTTCGCCACTCGTGGCCGCCAGGATGGCGTACTCGTCGCGCAAGGCCGCCATCAACGCATGGAGATTCTCGGCCACGTCGTCGACGATCAATATGCACGTCCGTGCGTCATCCGCTGCGGGGTCCGGGTTCTCTGTCGTATCGTTCATGATGTCTGGCCTGCAAGCATTTCCTTGAGACGCCGCACGCGCGCGGTGGCGGCATCGATATCGAATACATCGGCCGCCGCGGCGATTTCGGCCACCGCCGGCCCGATCGCGTGTCCGGCGACGCCGCTGCGCAACCGGGCCAGCAGCGGCTCCACCGCACCGAGATCGCTCTCCAGCGCATGGGCCAGGCGATCGAGCAGCGTCACGGCGGTGCCGACCGGCAATTCCGGGCCGGCGGCGGGTGTCGTCGTGGCCGTGGCACCCAACCGGTCGATTTCCGCAAACGCATCGGCGAATGCTGCCGCCAACGCAGCGAATGTGGTGTCGGACGGCGCCTCGCCACGCTTGAGTTGGGCATCGAGCGCCGAGGTCTGGCGAAACAGTTCGACGGCACTGAGGTTGCCGGTGATGCCCTTGAGCGCATGACAGTATTCCTCGGCATGCGCCGCGCCGCGCGCGGCCAGCCGCCGGCGCAGTTCGTTCGCGGCATCGGCATAGTGTGCGCGGAAACGGGCCAGCTGGCGCCGGTAGGCATCGGGCTTGCCGCCAATGCGGCGGACACCCTCGGCCGCGTTGAAACAGTTCAGCGCCGCAAGATCGGCCGGCACCGGCTCGCTCCCCATCCCCGGGGAAGTGCGCTGGGACGCCACCATCGCCGCAAGGCGTTGCGACGGACCGATCCAGTGTGCGAGGGAGGCAAACAGTCGGTGCGGATCGATCGGCTTGGTGACATGGTCGTTCATGCCGGCCGCCGCGCTACGCTCGGCATCGTGGGCCATGGCCAGGGCCGTCATGGCGATGATCGGCAGCGTGGCGAAGCGCGACGCCGCATCGCCGGCGGCTAGCGCACGGATGCGGCGCGTCGCTTCGAAACCGTCCATGACCGGCATCTGGATATCCATGAGAACGGCATCGTAGTCCTGCTGGGCAACCTTTTCCACCGCGATCGCGCCGTTCTCGGCCGCATCGCTGTCGATGTGCTCGCTGCGCAGCAGTTCGACGGCGAATTCGCGGTTGATATCGTTGTCTTCGACGATCAGCACCCGCGCACCGGCGAGCGTGCCGAAACCGGACCCTGTGCCCGCGCCCGGCACGGCAGCACCGGACTCGCCACCGAAAACGCGCCCACGGCCGAGCACCGTCAGCACCGTATCGAGCAAGGTGGACGGCGACACCGGCTTGACGAGAAAACCGTCGGTGCCGGCCTGCTCGGCCTGGCGCATGACGTCTTCGCGGCCATACGCCGTGACCATCACGACTTTCGGCTGGCGTGCCAGACTGTGGTCGGCATGGATGAGCAGGGTCGCTTCCACCCCGTTCATGCCCGGCATGCGCCAGTCCATCAGCACGAGGTCGAAGGGGCGTGCCCCGGCGGCACGCAGCATCGCCATCGCGCTGGCGCCGCTCGCCGCCATGTCGACGTCGAGCCGGAAGTAGCGCAGCATTTCGGCCAGAATTTCGCGCGATACCTGGTTGTCGTCGACCACCAGCACGCGGATGCCGCTGAGCAGCGGGCCGGCCTTTTCGACAAGCGCGGCGGCCCCCGCCTGTGCCTGGGGAGCGACCGGCAGGCGCAGGGACAGGCAGATCGTGGTGCCGCGTCCCGGCTGCGAATCCTCGATCCAAAGGCGCCCCCCCATCAGCTCGACCAGCGTGCGGCTGATGGCGAGTCCCAGACCGGTACCGCCGAAACGCCGTGTCGTACTTTGATCGGCCTGGGTGAATTTCTCGAACAGGCGGCGCTGCACGTCAGCTTCCATGCCGATACCGGTATCGCGCACACACGCCTGCAAGGTCACTTCATCCGCCGTGCTATTGATCCGATGCAAAGAGAGCTCGACCTCGCCGCGCTCGGTGAACTTCACGGCATTGCCGCACAGGTTGAGCAGTATCTGGCCGAGGCGCAAGGGGTCGCCGACCAGATAAGGCGGGATCGCCGGATCGTAGCGGATGAGAAACTCGATGTCTTTCTGTTCGGCCTGGCCGGCCACGCTATCCGAGACACGCTCCAGCACCGCCTCGAGGCCGAACTCGACGGATTCGAGCTCGAGTTTGCCGGCCTCGATCTTGGAAAAGTCGAGGATGTCGTTGATGATGCCCAGCAGCGAATGGGCCGAGTTCTGGGCCTTCACCAGCGTCTTGCGCAGCGCAGCCGGCAGGTCCGTCTTCAGCGCAAGATAGAGCATGCCGAGGATGGCGTTCATCGGCGTGCGGATCTCGTGGCTCATGTTGGCGAGAAATTCGCTCTTCACCTGCGTCAGTCGTTCGGCTTCCTCCTTGGCGGCACGCAGCTCGGCCGTTCGCTCCGAGACGAGGTGTTCGAGATTGGCCCGCTCGTCTTCGAGTTCGCGCGTGCGGCGCGCCACTTCCCGACGCAGCAGCAGGCTGATGCCGGCCAGCATCAGCAACGCCAGAGCGGCGCCCGCCAGCGCCCAGCGCGCCCAGCGCGGCAACATCCGTTCGGGCACATCGGCCATCGTGCGGCGCAATACGTCGTAATACAGCGAATCGGAATTGCGGCGCCAGGCGGCGAGGTGCGCATCGATCCGCTGGAGCACATCGGCATGCCGCCCCTTCGCCGTGGCGAAATACAGCGACGAGGGCAGGAAGATGATCGGCGTTTCCTGCAGGTGATAGCGTGCACCGTTACGGGCAGCGAAGAAGCTGTTGGTCACCACGGCATCGGCCTTCCCGGCCACGACGGCCTCGTAGCCATCGATCAGCTTATCCACCAGCACGGGCCGGTAGTCGACGCCGCGATTCGCCATCAACTCGGCGAAGACGTTTTGCTGGATCCCGCCACGCAGCACGGCGATGCGCATGCCGGCAAGATCGCGCAACGTCTGTGCGTCGAAACCGGGCCGCACGAAAATCTGCGACCAGCTGGTGGTGACGGACAGACGATGAAAATCGAACACCTGCCCCCGCTCCACCGAAAACGCCACATCCGGCATCAGGTCGAGTTCGCCGCGACCGAGACGTTCCAGGCAGGACGACCACTCGCAGGATACGTACTCGATTTGCCAGGTTTCGGCGTCCGCGATGGCCTGGAGCAGTTCTGGAAACAAACCGGCCGGACGGCCGCCTTCGTCGCGAAAGACCTTGGGCGGATTTTCGTAGAAACCCACCTTCAGTGTCTGCGCATCGCGGTTGGACGGAGCAAAGCCCCCCGCCCACAGCACGACGCCCGCTGCCAACACCACTGCCGCCAGGGTGAGCAAGACGATAGACGCCGGTTTCTTCATGTTATGCAAACGGGGTTTGGATTCGTCGAGCGCTTACTATAGCGCTCAATCGAACGTGGCGGCAGCGCTGAGTTGGCTACATTCTGGTGCAGTGCGGCGGCTCAGCCCATGCCCTGGCGAATCCGTTCGGCATACATCTCCAGCAGTTCGCGCGGCGGGTCCTTGCGCGGCCAGGAGAGGGCGATACCGTCGTTGCCGTGGCGGGGTACCACGTGCAGGTGGAAATGGAATACCGTCTGATCGCCTTCCTTACCGTTGGCCTGCAGCAGCGTGATACCTGGCGGATCGAAGGCAGACTTGACCGCCAGAGCCACGCGCCGGGCGGTCTGCATCGCGGCGGCCGCCTCGTCGGGCGTGATATCGAGCAACGTCGCGGCATGGCGCTTGGCCGCGACGAGGACATGACCGGGATTCACCTGGCCGATATCCATGAAGGCGAGTGTCCATTCATCCTCGAACACCCTGGCGGCGGGGATTTCGCCGCGGACCAATCGGCAGAAAATGCATGATCCGGGCGGTGAGTCATCAACGAAATGGGGCATCGGGGTATCAGAAAGTTATCTGGAAAGCCCGCAGTGTAGCGGGCGATCCATGAAGCCGGTGAAGGTCGCCTGAGTGCCCTGATTCCTGGGTCCGGGAGCTCGGGAGTTTCCGCCGTCCCGCCGGTACCGACTATTTTCGCGAGACGGGCCGCGATGCTAGGATCGCCGGCGTGAATGCCGTACTTTCCATCGATCTGCCGGAATTCCTCGCCCGCGCGAACGCCACGCCATGTGTTTTGCCTGATGCCACGGCGCGCATGCGCTTCGTGCTGACACTGGCGCGCGAAAACATCGTACATGGCGGCGGGCCCTTCGCAGCCGCCGTGTTCGAACGCGACAGCGGCCGGCTGCTGGGCGCAGGTGTCAACCGCGTGGTGGCAGGCCATTGCGCGGCCGCCCACGCCGAGATCCTCGCCCTGTCGCTGGCACAGGGGCGTGTTGGCAACCACGACCTTGGTGCGGCCGGACTGCCCGATTGCGAGCTGGTCAGCAGCGCGGAGCCGTGCACGATGTGCTTTGGCGCAGTGATCTGGTCCGGCGTGCGCGGCCTGGTCTGCGGCGCAACCAGCGAAGATGTCGTCGCTCTGGGTTTCGACGAGGGACCCCGCCCCGCCGACTGGGTGACGCAATTGCAGGCGCGCGGCATCGCGGTCGTCACCTGTGTGCTGTGCGAGGAGG
>CAYNCH010000025.1:0-12033 GCA_964395815.1 uncultured Methyloversatilis sp. | reverse complement strand
TCGGCATGCGCGTCGATGCGCGCACGCGGGCGGCCGCCGAACTGGAGCGCTTCCTTCTCGACACCGGCCTGCCGGTGGTCGCCCACCTGCGCGACACCCAGAATTACGTCCAGGCCGCGGCGCACGGCCTGACGATCTTCGACCTGCCCGCCTCGCGGGCCACGCCGGACTGGGACCAGTGGACCCCGCTGCTGCACTGGGTCGGATCACGCTGATCAGAACAGCTCCACCTCCGAAATCGGCACGGACGGCCCCTGCAGCTTGCCTTCGGCGACGAGCACCTCGTAGGCATGGCTCTGGTTGCGGCCGTTTTCCTTCGCCCAGTAGAGCGCCTCGTCGGCGCTGTCCAGCACCATGGAGTGGGTGTCGCCGAGCTTGATCCGCGTGAAGCCGATGCTGATCGTCACCTTGCCGACCTGGGGAAACTCGAAGGATTCGACGCGCATGCGGAAGCGCTCGAAGGTACGACGGGCGTGCGCATACTCCGCCGGCCGCAGCAAGGCGACGAACTCCTCGCCGCCGAAGCGGAACAGCTTGTCCTGCACCCGGAAGCTTTCGCGCATCAGGTTGGCCATCAGGATCAGCACCTCGTCGCCGATCAGGTGGCCGAAGCGGTCGTTGATGGACTTGAAGTGATCGATGTCCATGACGCCCAGCCAGTGATGGCGGGCTTCCGGACTGCCCTGGCGCCGATGCGGCAGGTGCAGCGAGCCGAAATCCGTGTCGTCCTGGCTCGGGATGTTGGCGAGGATGCTGATCAGGTATTCGTCGAAGGTCTTGCGGTTGAGCAGGCGGGTCAGCGTATCGGTTTCGCTGTAGTCGAGCAGCGCCAGCTCGTTTTTCAACAGGGTGGCGAAGCCGCGCATGATGTCGCACTCCTCCGCCGTCGGTCCGGCGGGCCGCAGCACCTGCAGGAAGGCGTAGGGTTCGTGCAGCGGCGTGCGCAACAGCAGGATGAATCGCACTGCATCGTCGTCCAGCCGTTCGCTATGCAGTTCCTCCGGCTGGCTCAGACAGGCCTGCATGTGCGGCTGGCTTTCGATCGAGCCGGTACGCTCCGGCCACGAAAACCCGTCGTCATGAGTCGTTGCGGCCGTCTCGCCAGCACCGACTTCTGCGGACAGGCCGACCAGCACGTCGCCAGGCGGCATGAAAATCTTGTGGAGTTCGGTACGGGTCGCGCCGAGGACCGCGTGGATGGCTTCGACCAGCCGGGCTTCGACCTCGCCGCGCTTGCGGCAGCGGGTGATCAGATCGACATGATGAAGCAGCAGGTTCATGAAGTCGGCATTAGAACAGACCATGCACCATTTTTGCCAGCAGCAGGAGAATGACGCCGGCAAAGATTTTCTTCAACGCCGGCACCGGCAACCGGTGCGCTGCCCGCGCACCGAGCGGCGCGGTCAGCATGCTCATCACGACACAGGCCGCCAGTGCCGGCAGGTGGATGTAGCCGAAACTGCCTGCGGGCAACCCCGTCGCACCATCACCGCCGACAAGATAGCCGATCGTCCCGGCGACGGCGATCGGCAGGCCGATCGCGGCGGAGGTGCCGATGGCCTGGTGCATCCTGACGTTGCACCAGGTCATGAACGGCACCGACAGGGAGCCACCGCCGATGGCGACCAGTGCCGAGATCGCCCCGATGCCGCTGCCGACGAGGAACATGCCCAGCTTGCCCGGCAGCTGGCGCGAAGGCTTCGGCTTGATGTTCGCCAGCATCTGGAAGGCCACATAGCTCATGAAGACGGTGAAGAAGATCGCCAGCGGCCGGGTCGGCATCAGGCTGGCCAGCTGCGCCCCGAGGAAGGTACCCAGCAGGATGCCGGGAGCGATGGTCCGCACGATCGGCCACTGCACCGCCCCGTGGGCATGATGCGCGCGCAGGGATGAAATCGAGGTGAACACGATGGCCGCCATCGACGTACCCAGGGCGAGATGCATCAGATGGGTTTCCGGAAAGCCCTGCGCGGCGAACATCAGCGCCAGCACCGGCACCATGATCGCCCCGCCGCCGACGCCGAGCAGTCCCGCGAAGAAGCCGGCCACAGCCCCGAGCGCGAGGTAGCCGATCAGCCATATCGTCACTGCATCAGGTTCCGCACGATGAAATCCCACTCCGCCGGATCGACCGGCGTGATCGACAGCCGGTTGCCGCGCTGGAGCACCTTCATGTTCGCCAGCTCGGGATGGGCGCGCAACTCGTCGAGGCTGACCAGCCGGGTTTTCTTCACGATGCGGACATCGACATTCACCCAGCGCGGATTTTCCGGCGTCGACTTGGGGTCGTAGTAGGGACTCGCGGGATCGAACTGGGTGCGGTCGGGGTAGGCGAGCTTCGCCACTTCGGCCAGCCCGGCGATGCCAGGCTGCGGGCAGGAGGAATGATAAAAAAACACCCCATCTCCCACCCGCATCTGATCACGCATGAAGTTGCGTGCCTGGTAATTGCGCACGCCCCACCAGTCGACGCTTTGGTTGGGCATCGCCAGCACGTCGTCGATGCCGACGACGGACGGTTCACTTTTCATCAGCCAGTAGCGCATGCCTTACTCCTGTTCTGTCACCAGTGCCTGCACCCAGGCGATCGACTCGGCCAGGCACTGGTTGAGAATTTCGCGGCTCGCGCCGCTGCCAAGTTCTGCGAGCATCTTGTCGACGCCGCTCAGGTCGTTGGCGTCATACCGGTCGGTCAATTCGAGCAGCCGTCCAAGCTCGCCCTCGCGCAGCAGCAAGGCCTGGCGCAGGGGTACGGCAACGGCGATCTGATCGAGGATTTCGGCCATCGGCATGCCCAGGGCGGCCGGCATCAGCGACATCATGCCCGCGAGAAAGGCGAGATCGGACATCGCGGCTTCCTGCCGGGCGAAACAGCGACGCGCCAGGCGTTCCATGAAATTGCCCTTCAGCGCGGCAAGCTGCATCAGCGGATTGCGCTCGAACTCCTCCGCACCGCCGCCATGACTGAAGAGCAGCAACTGCAACCAGCGCTGCAACGGACGCCGGCCGACGATATTGATGGCCTGGCGCACCGAGCTGATGCGCGTGCGCAAACCGACGCCGACGGAATTGGTGAGCCGCAGCAGCTTGACGGTCAGGGCCGCCTCCGCCTTGAAGGCCTGCTCGAGGACGGGGAGTTCGGCATCCTGACTGATCAGGTTGATGATGCGCACCAGGCCGTGCAGTGCGGGATCGAGCTTCCGGCCCGCGACGAGCGTCGGCTCGGCGAAGTAGTAGCCCTGGAAGAACTGGAAGTCGAGCGCTGATGCACGCCGGTAGTCGTCCTGGCTCTCGACGTGACTGGCGATCGTGATCCAGCGTCGTTCGTGCGCAAACGCCAGCCAGCGTTTCAGCATCTCGTCGGGCAGGATCCGGATATTCAGCTTGATGAAACTGATCAGATCGAACAGCGGACTGGCATCCGCTTCGGTGAATGCCAAGTCCCGCAAACTCAGGCAGAAGGCATAGCCATTATCGACCAGTTGCCGGCAGCGCTCGACCACGTCCGCCAGGCCGGCGAGCGCCGCATCGATTTCCAAAACCACGCCGTCATGCGGCAGCAGCTCGGCAGCCTCATGACGCAGGAATTCCGCATCGACGATCAGGAAAGACTTGTGGCCGTCGAGGGCACTCGCCAGGCCAAGGTCCGTGAAGGCCTTGCAAACGACATCGGCCGTCGCCACGGCCGGCGCGGTGACGGCCGGTGCATGGTTGGCGCCCGAGTCGCGGAACAGCAGTTCATAACCGATCAGCACCTGCCGACTGTCGAGTATTGGCTGGCGGCCGAGAAACAGATTGGAGAGAGAGGAATCGCCGTCCGACATGCCCATGCAACGAAAGAAAGCACGGCCACCGCAAGATGGCCGTGCTTGAAAAGGGTTCCCCGCCTGTGCCGCTAGACCGGCATCCTGAACCTGGGTTCAGATTGGTCGCGTTCCTGCCGCTTCAGGTGCACTCGACGGGGAGCGCTCACAACGGCGGCGTCCTTGGGCGGCGACCGATGCCAATTAGCATTGGTTCAAGGAATATATGGCCTTGGCGAACACTGCAGGGAATTCTGGTCAGCGCTGCCGGCACTGGGCAACCCTTCCCGCCGACGACCTCAGAACAGCTTGTCCTGCGGGATGAGCGCTGCGTCCAGCCGCGCTTCGATGGCTTCGATTGTACGCCGCGTCGCTTCCGCGTCAATCGTGCCGTCGGCCGCCGGCGTGGGTGCCTGCGCTGGCGGTGGCGCCACGCGCGCCTGATTGAGTTCGTGCGCCAGGTTGAGGGCGGCCATCACGGCCAGACGCTCGCCGGTGGCCTTGGTCGCCACGGTGATTTCCGCCATGCGCGCATTCAGCAGTTCGGCCGCCGCCAGCAACGAGTCGGTCTCGTCGGGAGCGCAGGCAACGCGGTATTCGCGGCCCTGAATCTGGATATCGAGGGTCGTGCTCATTCGGCAGGCAGCCTGTCCATCAGGCCTTCGAGCCGCATCCGCGCTTCCGCCATGCGGTCGGCGAGCGCCTGATTTTCATCCTCCAGCACGCCGATGCGATCGCGCAGCTGGTGGTTCTCGGCGCGCAGGGTCGCGCACAGGTCGATGACCTGATTCACCTTGTCAGCAAGACGGCCGAGTGCTTCGTTCATGGGCGCGCAGTTTGTTGGAAAAACATTTAATGGTCAAGCAGTTCGCGCCATGTGTGAAGGCAGTTTCACATTTGCGTGGCGAGAAAAGTCGGCGCTGGCGGGACGGCGTGCCTATAATCCGCCCGCTTCGTCCGCGGTGCCTGATCGACTTTCAGGTGAAACGGGAAACAGGTGCGATATCCATCAATGCCTGTGCTGCCCCCGCAACGGTAAGGAAGTGCGGAATCGTCCAGATGCCACTGGGAATCCTCCCGGGAAGGCGACGGTTCAAGACTTCCGAGCCCGGAGACCGGCCACGGACGATCCAGTTGAATGCGCTGCGGGGTGCGGCGCGTTGGTGGATCGTCTCTGCCTCCACGCTCCCGCTCCCTGTGCATTCGTTTCCATCACCGGCCTGCGGGGACGCTGGCCGCACAGGGAGCAGTCCATGCCTATCCGCCCTTCGCGCACGGCCATTGCCGTCGCCCTTGCCCTTCCCCTTGTCTTTCAACCCTCATTCGCCGCCGAAGCGAAAGAAGAAGCCGTGGTCGTCACGGCGACACGCATCCCGACACGTCTCAATGAAGTAATTGCCGATATCACGGTCATTGAGCGTGCCCAAATCGAGGCGGCAGGCGCCGCCACCCTGCCGCAACTGCTGGCGCAACACCCCGGGCTGCAAATCACGACGCAGGGGGGCCTTGGCAAGGTCACCGGCATCTTCATCCGCGGCAGCACCACCGGCCACGCGCTGTTGCTGGTCGATGGCGTGCCGCTCGGCTCGGCGACGCTGGGCGAACCGTCCTTGCAGAATCTGCCGCTGGCGCAGATCGAGCGCATCGAGATCCTGCGCGGTGCGGCATCCTCGCTCTACGGCTCCGACGCCATCGGCGGCGTGATCCAGATTTTCACGCGGCGCGGCGCGGGACCGGCGAAACCGGAAGTTTTCGTCGGTATCGGCAGCGACAACACCACGCAGTTCTCGGCCGGCATTGCCGGCGGGACCGATGTACTCTCCTACAGCCTCAATGCCTCGCGGCTGAAAACCGGCGGGTTTGACATCGCTTCCGATCCGTTGCGTTTCCAGCAAGCGACCTTTGCCGCGCCGCATCCGGATGAGGATGGCTATCGCAACACGGCGCTGGGCGGACAGCTGGCATTCCGCCCGGCCGCCGGCCACGAGTTCGGCCTGACGCTGCTGATGGCGGACAGCCGCAACGAATTCGACGGTGCCGATCCTGCAGTCGCGGCGGTCAACGAGGACCGCACGCGGGCCTGGACACTGTATGCGCGCAATCGTTTCCTGCCGGGCTGGACGTCCACCCTGCGTTACGGCGAAACGCAGGATCGCACCCGCACCCGGGATTTCGACTGGAGCGTGTTCGGTCCGGCGTGGAGCCTGCATCAAACCCGCCAGAAACAATGGAGCTGGCAACACGACATCAAGCTGCCGCTCGGCACCCTGTTGCTGGCGGCCGAGCATCTCGATCAGGCGGTCGAGTCGACGACGAACTACACGGTCAGGGATCGTACCGTGCGCTCGCTGCTGGGTGGCTGGCAGGCGCGCTGGGGCCGGCATGCCTGGCAGCTGTCGCAGCGCATCGACGACAACTCGCAGTTCGGCCGGAAGACCACCGGCAACCTCGCCTATGGTTACCAGCTAACAGACGAACTGACTGCCCGGGCATCCTTCGGCACGGCATTCAAGGCGCCCTCGTTCAATCAGTTGTACTGGCCGAATACCGGGTTCGGCGGCGGTAACCCGGCGTTGCGGCCGGAGACGGCGAAGAACCGCGAAGTCGGGCTCGAATGGACGCGCAGCGGCGCACGGCTGGCATGGACGCACTTCGACAACAAGATCGAGAACCTGATCTCCGGCTGGCCGCCGGTCAACATCGGCCGCGCACAGATCCGCGGCGACAGCCTCGAAGGCGGCCACACCTGGGGACCGTGGTCGGCACAAGTGGCGGTTGATTTCATGAAGCCGATCGACGAAGACACCGGGACCCGCTTGCAGCGTCGCGCCGCACGGCTGGGCAAGGCACGCGTCGCGTACCACGTCGGCACCTGGGGCGCCGGGGCGGAACTGGCCGCCGTCGGCGAGCGCTACGACTCGACGACGCAAACGCGGCCGCTCGACCGCTACGATGTCGTCAACCTGTTCGGCCATTACCGGCTTGGGGCCGACCTGACGCTCGAAGGTCGCATCGACAACCTGTTCGACAAGATTTACGAGACCGCCTGGGGCTACGCGAGTCCGCGGCGGGGTGTCTTCATCGGCCTGCGTTATCGGCCAAAATAGCCGATGCCCACCCGCCATCGCGCCCTCCTCGTACTCGCCCTGCTCGCGTTATTGAGCGTGGCGAGTCTTACGGTGGCGCTGGCGGTGGGCAGCTTGTCGGTGCCGTTTAGCGAGGTGCTCGCCGCGCTGGCCGGCGGCGACTCCGCCGCAAAAACCATCGTCCTCGACCTGCGCCTGCCGCGTGCGCTGGCGGGTTTCGCCTGCGGCGGGCTGCTGGCGTTGGCGGGTGCGCTGATGCAGGTGCTGCTGCGCAATCCGCTGGCCGATCCCTATGTGCTGGGCATTTCCGGGGGCGCCGGGGTTGGTGCGCTGTTGGCCTTGCTGCTCGGTCTGGCAGGACTGGCGGTACCGGGCTTCGCCTTTGCCGGCGCGCTGGCCGCGATGCTGCTGGTGTTCGGGCTCGCGCATGGCGACGGTAGCTGGACCCAGACACGCCTGCTGCTCACCGGCGTGGTCGTGGCCGCCGGCTGTGGGGCGGTCGTGGCACTGATCCTCACGCTGGCCCCCGAACAGAAGATCCACGGCATGCTGTTCTGGCTGATGGGCGACCTCTCGCAGGCATCCGCGGCGCTGCCGGTATTCATGCTGCTCCTGCTGCTCGCGCTGGCACTCGCCGTCGCGCTGCCATTCGCACGCGAGTTGAACCTGCTCGCGCGTGGCGCCGACCAGGCCCGGGCGCTGGGCGTGGCAGTACCGCAGTTGCGGCGGCTCGTGTATGTGGTGGCCTCGCTCGCCACCGCCGGCGCGGTGACGACGGCCGGCTCGATCGGTTTCGTCGGCCTGGTCGTGCCACACCTCGTCCGGCTCGCCATCGGCAACGACCAGCGCCTGCTGCTGCCCGCCGCGGTCCTCGCCGG
Source organism: uncultured Methyloversatilis sp. (assembly GCA_964395815.1). Lineage (GTDB taxonomy): Bacteria > Pseudomonadota > Gammaproteobacteria > Burkholderiales > Rhodocyclaceae > Sulfuricystis. The sequence continues at coordinate 4,266 of CAYNCH010000025.1, read as the reverse complement.
CGGCAGCCTGCTGGTATTCGCCGACACGCTGGCGCGCAGCATCGTCGCGCCCGTGCAATTGCCGGTCGGCGTGCTCACGGCGCTGGTCGGCGTACCGGTCTTTCTCTACCTGCTCGGCAAGGGCCGGCCATGATCCTGCACGCGCGCAATCTCGCAGTCAGCGTCGGCCTGCACAAGGTCTGCCTGGGGCTCGACCTCGACCTGGCACCGGGCAGCCGGCTGGCGATCCTCGGCCGCAACGGTGCCGGCAAGTCGACGCTGCTCGCCACGCTGGCTGGCTTGCGCACGCCCGATGCCGGCACGCTGCAGATTGCCGGCCAGACCTATGACGAACTCGGGCTGCGCCAGGCGGCACGCTGGCGGGGCTGGCTCGGCCAGGAGCGCAGCGACCCGTTCGCCAGTACCGTGCTGGAAACCGTGCTGGCCGGCCGCCATCCGCACCTTTCGCGCTGGGCGTGGGAATCGGTGGCCGACACCGTACGCGTACGCGCGGCGCTCGCCGAAATGGGGCTGGCCGGCATGGAGGACCGCGAGGTCCACACGCTCTCGGGCGGCGAACGGCAACGCGTCGCGATCGCCACGCTGCTGGCGCTGGCGCCGCAGCTCTATCTGCTCGACGAGCCGCTCGCCCACCTCGATCTCAATCACCAGATCGCCACGCTCGACCTGCTGTCGCGGCGCGCGCGCGAAGAGCGGGTCGCCCTCGCGCTGGTCCTGCACGACCCCAATCTGGCGCTGCGCTATTGCGACCAGGTGGTGCTGCTGTACGGCGACAGCCGCCACATTGCCGGTCCGGCGGCAGACATCCTGGATGCCGAGACACTCTCCGACCTGTACGGCCACCCGCTGCGTAAAGTCGAGAACTTCTTCGTTCCCGCCTGACCAGGTCCCGCCGCCGTCAGCCGTAGAATCGACCCGTCGCGCAAGGAGATCTTTCGATGCTTGAATTCGCCGAACGCTTCGGCCTCGCCTTCCTCGCCGAGCCCTGGCTGCCGAAGGTGCTGCTGGCGATTTTCGCCACCGTCGTCCTGAATTTTCTCGTCGACCGGCTGTTGCGGCGGGCGGTGCGGCGCGTGGAAAACACCGCCAGCGCCTGGGACGACATCCTGTTCCTCTCCGCCAGCCGGCCCTTGCCGGCGCTGATCTGGGTGGTCGGCCTCGCCTTCGCGGCCAATATCGTGCGCCGCCATGCCGACGACCCGCTGTTCGACATGGTGGTGCCCTTGCGCGATGTCGGCGTGGTGGCCTGTCTCGCCTGGTTCCTGCTGCGCCTGATCCGTCTTGGCGGCGAACGTTATGTCGCGGCGCGCGCGCGCGCCGGCGAGGACGTCGACCAGACCACGGTCGACGCGCTCTCCAAACTCGGTCGCCTGACGGTGCTGATCACCGCGGTCCTCGTTATCCTGCAGACGCTCGGCTTCAGCGTTTCGGGCGTGCTCGCCGCCGGCGGCATCGGCGGCATCGCGATCGGTTTCGCGGCCAAGGACCTGCTCGCCAACTTCTTCGGCGGACTGACGATCTATCTCGACCGGCCGTTCTCGGTGGGCGAATGGATCCGCTCGCCGGACAAGCAGATCGAGGGCACGGTCGAGGCGATCAGCTGGCGCCACACGCGCATCCGCGCCTTCAACAAGAACCCGATCTATGTGCCGAACGCCGTGTTCACCACGGCGGTCATCGAGAATCCCTCGCGCATGAGCCACCGTCGCATCAAGGAAACCATCGGCATCCGCTACGAAGACATCGGCAAGATGAGGGCCATCGTCGCCGACGTGAAAGCGATGCTGGAAAGCCATCCCGAAATCGACGCCACGCAAACCCTGATCGTCAATTTCAATGCCTTCGCCGATTCTTCGCTGAATATCTTCATCTATACCTTCACCAAGACAACGCAGTGGGTGCATTACCATGCCGTCAAGCAGGACGTGCTGCTCAAGGTGGCGGACATCGTGGCGCACCACGGCGCGCAGATCGCCTTCCCGACGCGCACGCTGCACATCGAACCCGTACCGGCCAATCCTGAATGAGGAAAGAACGATGATGAGCAACGAGACCAAGGCCTCCATTTTTGTCGGCGTGCTGGCTGCCGTGCTGGCCTCCGGTTTTCTGTGGTGGAAGTCGCAAAAGGCGCCCGCGTCCGCGGAGGTCGTTGCGCCGGGGCCGGTAACGACGCCTGTGCTGCCGGGAGCAGCGCCGCAGGCGGAAGCGGCGGCCATCGCCGCAATCCGGCATCCGTTCGATACCGCCCCGCCGGCCGCGCCCCTGCCCGCGCTCGACGACAGCGACCGGCCGCTGACCGAGGCGCTGGTCGGCCTGCTGGGCGAAAAGCCGTGGCAGGCGCTCTTCTATCCCGATCGCATCGTGCGCCGCATCGTCGCCACCATCGACAATCTGCCGCGCCAGGACGCCCCGGTCAACATGTGGCCGGTGAAACCGGTCGGCGCGTGGATGATGACCGCCGGTGCGGGCGACGCCCTGCACATAGCCCCGGACAACGCGCGGCGCTATGCCGCCTATGCCGCACTGGTCAAGGCGGTGAATGCGGCGCTGCTCGTCGATATTTATCGGCGGTTCTATCCGTTGTTCCAGCAGGCCTATGTCGAACTCGGTTATCCGCAGGGCTACTTCAACGACCGCCTCGTCGCGGCGATCGACGATCTGCTCGCCGCGCCGGAACTTGCCGAGCCGCCCCGGCTGGTGCAGCGGAAGGTGATCTACCAGTTCGCCGATCCGGATTTGGAGCGGCGTTCCGCCGGGCAGAAGATCCTGCTGCGCATCGGCGCGGACCATGCCCGCATCGTGAAGGCGAGGCTGCGCGAGATCCGCTCGATGGTCGCCCGGCCGTAATCAAAAGTCGGCGCCGGCGGGACGGCGATGGCCGCAGGCTGTCATCCGGAATCAGCGCCGGCCCAGCGACTGGCGAGCGGTTTCGAGATGGGTGCAGAGCTGTTCCGCGCCGTCGAGGATGCGCGGCGTGTGGCGCTGGATCAGGTCGGGCGGAATGAAGAACAGGTTATTGTGTTTCACCGCCGTCATGCCCGGCCACTGCCGCCAGTCATCCACCCATTCGGGGCGCGCCTCGCCCATGCCGCTGGCGACGATGACCTCGGGATCGGCGGCGAGCACCGCCTCGATGCTGACGTTGGGAGCGAGCGGCTTGAGGCTGGCGAAGATGTTCTCGCCGCCGCACAGGCGGATCGCATCGGTGATCACCTGCGATCCGCCGACAGTCATCAGCGGCTGCTTCCAGATCTGGTAGAAGACGCGCACCGTCGGTCGCTGGCCATGGCGCGTGCGCAGGGCCAGCAGGCGGGCGAGGAAGCCGGCGGCCGCCTCGCCCGCCGCGGCCTGCGTGCCGGCCAGTGCGCCATAGCGTTCGATATTTTTGGCGACATCGTCGATCCGTCCCGGCTCCGACAGGTAGACGGGAATGCCGAGCGCGCGCAGTTTTTCGATGTGGGCCGGCACGTTGCCACTGCCCCAGCCGATGGCGAGATCGGGCTTCAGCGCCGCGATCGCCTCGAGATCGAGTTGCGCATAGCTGCCGATGCGCGGCAGTTTTTTCGCGGCCTCGGGATAATCGCTGTAGTCGACCGCGCCGACGATCTGCCCACCCGCACCCGCGGCAAACAGGGTTTCGGTGACATGCGGCGCGAGGCTGATGATCCGTCGTGCCGGCGTGTCGAGCCGCACGCGCGTGCCGGCATCGTCCTGCAGGGTGACTGCGGCGTGTGCCGGCAGACAGATCGAACCGGCGCATAGCACCGCTACCCACAGGATGCGCTGCATGCGCAACGTCGACATCAAGCAGGAAGGCCGGTCAGTCGGCCGTCGCCAGCCGCAGCGCCGGATTTGAGCGTCAGCGGCAGACCCGCCGCCACCAGGGTCACCTGGTCGGCGAGGGCGGCGACGCGCTGGTTGAGCCGGCCCTGCGCATCGCAGAAGCGGCGCGCCAATTCGTTCTCCGGCACGATGCCCCAGCCGACCTCGTTGCTGACGAGGATGAGGCGGCCCGGCAGCATCGGCAGCGTGTCGAGCAGCGCATCGATCTCGTCTTCGCGACCGGCGAGCATGAGGTTGGTCAGCCAGAGCGTCAGGCAGTCGACGAGCAGGCAGGCATCGCGGGCGGAGGTGCGGCGCAGGGCAGCGGCGAGCTGCAGCGGCTCTTCAAGCGTGTGCCAGTCGACCGGGCGACGTGTGCGGTGATGGGCGATGCGCGCCGCCATTTCGTCGTCGCGCGCTTCGCCGGTGGCGATATAGGTCACC
>CAYNCH010000024.1:0-12117 GCA_964395815.1 uncultured Methyloversatilis sp. | reverse complement strand
TCAAGAACAAGGTGGCGCCGCCCTTCCGCGAGGCCCACTTCGACATCCTCTACGGCGAGGGCATCTCCCGCGAGGGCGAGATCATTGAACTCGGCGTCGAGCACAAGTTCGTCGACAAGTCCGGTGCATGGTATGCCTACAACGGCGAGAAGATCGGCCAGGGCAAGGACAACGCCCGCGAATATCTCCGAGAGCATGCCGACATCGCCCGCGAGATCGAAAACAAGATTCGTGCGGCGGTGGGTGTCACCGCCATGGCAACCGCCGAGGCCAGTGAGTGAGTTGTACGCCCGGGCGGTAAGGTTGCTGGCCCGGCGCGAACACACACGCGCCGAACTGGCCAGGAAACTGGCGCCCCATGGCCCACCGGAAGACATCGAGACCGTGCTGAACGAACTTGCCCGCACCGGACTGCAGTCCGATCACCGTTTTGCGGAAAGCTACATCCGCAGCCAGGCGGCCCGGCTCGGCTCGGCACGCCTGTGGCAGGCGCTGCGCACGAAAGGCGTGGCCGGCGAACTGATCGACGCACAGGTGGGCGAACTCCCCGATGATGCCGAGCGCGCGCAGGCCGTCTGGCAAAGGAAATTCGGTGCGCCGCCGGCCGATGCCCGCGAATGGGCCAAGCAGGCGCGGTTCCTGCAAGGTCGCGGCTTTTCCGTCGAGGTGATCCGCCGCCTGCTGAAAGATGCCGCGGAATGAGCACACTCTCGGTGCATCACCTGCACAAGAAATTCCGCGCGCGTACCGTCGTCAAGGATGTCAGCCTGCATGTCGATGGCGGCGAAGTGGTCGGCCTGCTCGGTCCGAACGGTGCCGGCAAGACGACCTGCTTCTACATGATCGTCGGCCTGATCGCGTCGGACGGCGGCGAAATCCACATCACTGCGGACGGTACCGAAACCCGCATCACCCACCTGCCGATCCACAAGCGCGCCCGGCTGGGCCTGTCCTACCTGCCGCAGGAAAATTCGGTGTTCCGCAAGCTGACGGTGGACGAGAACATCCGCGCCGTGCTCGAACTGCAGGACTACGACACACCGACGCTGGAAACCCGCCTCGGGGAACTGCTGGAGGAGCTGCACATCACCCACCTGCGCGAGCAGCCTGCGGCCGCACTGTCTGGCGGCGAACGTCGCCGTGTCGAAATCGCGCGCGCATTGGCCACCTCGCCGCGCTTCATCCTGCTCGACGAACCCTTCGCCGGCGTCGACCCGATCGCCGTACTCGATATCCAGAAGATCATCGGCTTCCTCAAGGAGCGCGGCATCGGCGTGCTGATTACCGACCACAACGTGCGCGAAACCCTCGGCATCTGCGACCGCGCGACGATCATCAACGCCGGTGAAGTACTGGCCGCTGGACATCCGGCCGAGATCATCGATAATGAAAGCGTGCGCCGGGTTTATCTCGGCGAGCATTTCAGAATGTAAGCGTCGTGAAGCAAACGCTCCAGCTCAGGCTTTCCCAGCACCTCGCACTGACGCCGCAGCTCCAGCAGTCGATCCGCCTGTTGCAGCTGTCGTCGCTGGAACTCAATCAGGAAATCGAGCAGGCCCTGCAGGAGAATCCGCTCCTCGAGCGCGACGAGCCGGAAGGAGCGGCGGTCTTCTCGGGTGCGGGCGACGCCATGTCGCATACGGGTGATAATGCTGCGCCGGCAACGCCGGCAGAGTCATCCGAGCCGGCCGGAGAATGGGGCGGCGAGAGTGGAGAGGGCAGCGGATTTGAGTGGCCGGCTGCTTCCGGATCGGGAAGCACCCGCGGACCCCACGACCCGAACGACGACAACGATTTCGATGCCGGCGAGCTGCAGGCCGCTGCCACCAGCTTGCGCGACCATCTGATTTCCCAGTTGGCCCTGTCCCAGTTGTCCGGAATGGAGCGCCTGCGCGTTGCTTTCCTTGTCGAGGCGCTCGACGATGACGGTTATCTTGCCCAGGATCTCGAAGAGCTGATCGATGTGCTGCCGGATGATCTGGTCGGCGAACACGATGAACGGCTCGACGATCTATCGATTGCCCTCCGCCATTTGCAAAGCCTCGACCCGGCGGGCGTCGGTGCGCGCAATCCGCGCGAATGCCTGCTGCTGCAGCTGGACAATCCATCCGCCGCAGGTGATTCGTCCCTGCGCCGGCTGGCGCGCGCCATCGTCAGCGAGCACCTGGAGCAGCTCGCCAACCGCGACTATGCGAAGATCAAGAAGGCACTGGGCTGTTCCGACGACGAGCTGCGGGCTGCCCAGGAGTTGATTCGTTCGCTCAACCCGCGTCCCGGTGCACAATTCACCATACTGGATACGCGCTACATCGTGCCCGACGTGACGGTCAGGAAACTGCGTGGGCAGTGGGTGGTGCAGCTCAATCAGGAAGCCATGCCGCGTCTGCGCATCAATCGTCTCTATGCCGATCTGTTGCGCAAGCAGCGCAGCAACGGCGGCAGCAATCTTTCCGGCCAGTTGCAGGAAGCCAAGTGGCTGATCAAGAATGTGCAGCAGCGCTTTGATACCATCGCGCGCGTTTCGCAGGCGATCGTCGACCGCCAGCGCGCCTTTTTCGACCACGGCGAGGTGGCGATGCGGCCGCTGACGCTGCGCGAGATCGCCGACACCGTCGAGCTGCACGAGTCCACCATCTCGCGCGTGACGACACAGAAATACCTGGCCTGTCCGCGCGGGATCTTCGAACTGAAATACTTTTTCGGCAGCCACGTCGCCACCGACACGGGCGGCGCGGCGTCATCCACCGCGATCCGGGCGCTGATCAAGCAGCTGGTGAGCACCGAGGACGGCCACAAGCCGCTTTCGGACTCGCGCATCGCGGAAATCCTCGGCGAGCAGGGCATCGTCGTCGCGCGGCGTACCGTTGCCAAGTACCGCGAATCCCTGAACATCCCGCCGGTCAATCTACGCAAAACACTATGAGCCCACCCCGAAAACCTCGCTGCGCTCGGTTCTCCCCTCAAGGGGCAAGAAAACTCGGGACGGCCCTTCGTTTTCTAATAGAGGAGCAATCATGAATCTCAATATCACTGGACACCATGTCGAAGTCACCCCCGCTCTGCGCGAATACGTTCAAGGCAAGGTAGACAAGGTCATCCGCCATTTCGACCACGTCACCAGCGTCCATGTGATCCTCTCGGTGGAAAAGCTCGTGCAGAAGGCCGAGATTACCCTGCACGTCAAAGGCAAGGACATCTTCGCCGACAGCAGCGATGCCGACCTGTATGCCGCCATCGACCTGTTGATCGACAAGCTCGACCGCCAGGTACTGAAATACAAGGGCAAGCATAACGACCATGGCCACAACCGCCCGCCGGTCGAGTAAACAGGATGTAAACACGATCGTTCCCCTGTCGGGTGGCGAAGGATATACTTCGCTTCCCGCCGGTGGGATACCCCTCTCCGGTGCCTCCTCCGGTAGCCGGGACACCCCCTGAATCCGATGAACCTGATCTCCAAACTCCTCAAGGTCGACAACGTGGTTGTCGGTCTGGACGCCAGCAGCAAGAAGCGCGTCTTCGAACAGGCAGGACTGCTTTTCGAAAACCACGCTGGTCTCGCCCGCAGTACGGTCTATGACGCCCTTTTCGCCCGCGAAAAGATGGGTTCCACGGGCCTCGGCCTGGGCATCGCCATCCCGCATGGCCGCATCAAGGGCCTGAAGGAAGCACAGGGCGCGTTCCTGCGACTCGCCGCCCCGGTGCAATTCGATGCACCCGATGGCCTTCCCGTCGGCATGATCTTCGTCTTGCTGGTTCCGGAAGCCGCCACCGAACATCATTTGCAGATGCTCTCCGAGCTGGCGCAGATGTTCAGCGACAAGGGCTTCCGCGAGCAAATCGCCGCAGCACCCGATGCGCCGGCGGTGCATGCGCTCTTCGCGCAGTGGCAGTCGGCCAGCTGATCGTCGCCCAGCTGTTCGAGAGAAATCGCGAACGGCTGCAACTGACCTGGGTCGGCGGCACCCTGAACCGGCCGATTGCCGTCAATCGCGATGACGTCTCCCCGGCCGACCTGATCGGCCACCTCAACCTGATCCACCCCGAGCGCGTGCAGGTGCTCGGCTCGCCCGAGATCCTCTGGTACAAGCGCCACCAGAAGGAAGGCAGCGTCAAGGGCGAGCACATGTTCCAGCAGATCGTCGATGCCCATCCGCCGGCCGTCATCGTGGCCGATGACTGCGTCGTCCTCGACGAAATTCGCGAGGCCTGCGAAGCGAACGACACGCCCCTGTTCTCGACCCCGCTGCCGACCGCCCAGGTCATCGATGCGTTGCGTGTCTATGTTTCCCGCCAGCTGGCGGAAACCGTCACGCTGCATGGCGTGTTCATGGACGTGCTCGGCATCGGCGTGCTGATCACCGGTGATTCCGGTGTCGGCAAGAGCGAGCTGGGGCTTGAGCTCATCACGCGCGGCCACGGCCTGGTTGCCGACGATGTGGTCGAGGTGTCGCGTGTCGCCCCGGATGTCCTGGAGGGGCGCTGCCCGGAACTGCTCAAGGATTTCATCGAGGTAAGGGGTTTGGGCCTGCTCAATATCCGTACCGTGTTCGGCGAAACCGCCTGTCGCCGCAAGATGCGCCTCAAGCTGATCGTGCATCTGCAGCGGCCGGCCGGCCAGCCGGAGCTGCAGCGCCTGCCACTCGACGCTGTCACCGAGAGCGTTCTCGGCGTACCGGTGCGCAAGGTGGTACTGCCCGTGGCGGCCGGCCGCAACCTCGCGGTTCTGCTCGAAGCGGCCGTACGTTCGACCATCCTGTTGCTGCGCGGCATCGACAGCATGGATGAGTTTCTCCAGCGCCAGCAGCAGGCGCTGGAGCACAGCCACCTCGACTAGTTTCCGCCGATCCGCCGGGCGGGAAAGGCCGCCGCGAAAGTGCTGCCTGCGCCAGGCTGGCTCTCGATGGTCAGCGTTGCCTGATGGCGTTCCAGTACATGCTTGACGATGGCCAATCCCAGCCCGGTGCCGCCGCTTTCCCGCGATCGCCCGCGGTCGATGCGATAGAAGCGCTCGGTCAACCGTGCGATATGGCGACTTTCGATGCCGATCCCGCTATCGGCGACTTCGAAAACAGCACCGCCATCGGCAACGCTACGCCAGCGCAGGATGATGCGACCACCCTCCGGGGTGTAGCGCACGGCATTGCTTGCCAGGTTGCTGAAAGCACTATGAAGTTCGCGACTACTGCCGAGCAGATTCGGTGGCCCGCTGTTTTCCAGATCGATGCGATGTCGGCCGGCCGATAACGCCCTGGCTTCTTCGAGCACCAGCGCCAGCAGGCCGGCCACGTCGGCTTGTTCCTCCAGCGGTGGAGCAGCCGCCGTTTCGAGGGTCGACAAGGTCAACAGATCCTCGATCAGGCGCTGCATGCGATGGGCATGGTCGAGCGCCAGGTCGAGATAGTGCACGATTTCCTCCTGCGGCACCTCCGGTACGTCATCGGCCAGCGTATCGCGTGCCGTCTCGAGAAAACCCTGGACCACCGTCAGGGGCGTGCGCATTTCGTGGGAGACATTGGCGACGAAATCGCGGCGCATGTTTTCGAGGCGATCGAGCTGGGTCAGATCATCGACGAGCAACAGGGTACGGCCGGCTGAAAAGGGTGCGGCACGAATATGCAGGACAGCCCCCGGATTGCGCATCAGCCGGACCTGCAGCGGTTCGCTCGTCTCGTCCAGCCGTTTGTCGATGAACTCGATGAACTCCGGTTCGCGCATCAGATGCGTCACCAGCATGCCAATATCGCGACGGGCATCGAGCCCCAGCAGCAGTTCGGCACGCGGATTCATCCATTCGATGGTGCGCTGGCTGTCGAGAATCACCACGCCCTGGGGTAGGGCCTCGGCAGCAAGGCGAAACCGTTCGACCATTTCATGCAACTGGTCGCGCTGCACCGCCGCCTGCCTGGCCCGACGATGCAAGGCGAGGAAGGCACGCGACCAGCTGCCGGCCGCTTCCGGGACAGGCGTGCCGAGCGGTTGCTCGGCCCAGCGCGCCAGCCGGTCGATCTGCCGCTCGTGGCGGGCAAGGAGCAGCAGGGCAGTGAGGGTTACTGTCGCGACCGCGACAAGCGGTCCGCCGATCCACCCTGCCAGCAGGGCGATGCCTGCAAAGAGGCTGCCGACAGCCAGTTGACGTGCGAACAAGCGTCAGTTTCCCGCGGCTGAAAACCGGTAGCCCGAGCCGCGCACCGTCTGCACCAGTCCATCCAGTCCGGAAGGCTCCAGTGCCGCACGCAGCCGCCGGATATGCACATCGACCGTGCGCTCCTCGACGAAGACATGGTCGCCCCAGACCTGATCGAGCAACTGGTCGCGGGAATGCACGCGCTCCGGATGCGTCATCAGAAAATGCAGCAGGCGGAATTCGGTCGGTCCGAGATTGACCGCCGTGCCGGCCGCCGTCACCCGGTGCGACACGGGATCGAGTCGCAGGCCGCCACCTTCGACCGCGTCCTCGCTCGCCTGCGGCTTGCCGCGCCGCAGGACCGCCTGGATGCGGGCCAGCAGTTCGCGCGGCGAAAACGGCTTGGTCATGTAGTCGTCGGCACCAGTCTCGAGACCAGCCACCTTGTCGCGCTCTTCGCCGCGCGCGGTCAGCATGATGATCGGTATGTTCTTCGTGCGCGCATCGGTCCGCAGACGCCGCGCGAAATCCAGGCCGCTCATGCCGGGCAGCATCCAGTCGAGCAGGATCAGGTCGGGCATGGCTTCGTTGATCTGCCGCAGGGCGGTTTCGGCGTCCAGCGCCGCGACGACGGTATGGCCGTGACGACGCAGATTGGTCGCCACGAGCATCTGGATCGCGGGTTCGTCTTCGACAACCAGAATGGAAGCAGGCATGGAGAGGGCTCGTCCGTCATGTGATGCAGGCAAGTCTATTTCAGGCAAATGATGGTTTTGTGACAGTCGCCGGGACGCGCAGAAGCCTTGCGCTATGATAGGCGACCCTCATATGGGTTTCATCTCAACTTCCCCCGTATTCGAACCATGGCCGGACTGGACAAGCATACCCCCATCCCCACCGAGATCAAGCTGCACCAGAAATCCCGGGAAATGGAACTGACATTCTCCGATGGCACCCACCACCGGCTTTCCTATGAATTCCTGCGCGTCTATTCACCCTCTGCCGAAGTGCGCGGCCACGGTCCCGGTCAGGAAACCCTGCAGACCGGCAAGCGCAATGTCGAGATCCTGGCGATCGAATCGGTCGGCAACTACGCGGTGCAACCCGTCTTCTCCGACGGCCACGACAGCGGGATCTATTCTTGGGATCTGCTCTACAAACTCGCCGCCCACAAGGATGAGCTCTGGGCCGATTACCTGGCGCGCCTCGATGCGGCCGGCGCCAACCGCGATATCGACACCACCACGCAGCCCCCGAAATCCGGTGGTAGCTGTGGCGCCAAGCACTGAGGCGTACGGATGGCTGATACCCATTTCGGCTTCGAAACCGTCCCGGAAAATGAAAAAGCCCGGCGGGTACGTGGTGTTTTTTCATCGGTCGCCGACAAGTATGACCTGATGAACGACCTGATGTCGGCAGGGCTGCACCGGCTGTGGAAGGCCTTCACGATCCAGGTGGCCGGCGCGCGGACCGGCGAGCGCGTGCTCGACATCGCGGGCGGTACGGGCGATCTCGCCTCGGCTTTTCGCAAGGCCGTCGGTCCGACCGGCGAGGTCTGGCTCACCGATATCAACAACGCGATGCTGACGCGTGGCCGCGACCGTCTGCTCGACGAGGGTCGGTTGGGACCAGCGGCGCAATGCGATGCCGAGAAGCTGCCGTTTCCCGACAACCACTTCGACATCGTCACCGTCGCCTTCGGCCTGCGCAACATGACGCACAAGGACAAGGCGCTGGCAGAAATGCGCCGCGTGCTACGGCCTGGCGGCCGCCTGCTGGTCCTCGAATTCTCGAAAGTATGGGAACCACTGGCGCCGGCCTACGATTTCTATTCTTTCAAGGTGCTGCCGTGGCTCGGTCAAAAAGTGGCCGATGATCCCGACAGCTATCGCTACCTGGCCGAATCGATCCGCATGCATCCCGATCAGCAGACATTGAAGGGGATGATGGAACAAGCGGGGCTCGCGCGTGTCGACTACTTCAACCTGACGGCGGGCGTGGTTGCCCTGCACCGGGGCTACAAACTTTGACGAGGAGAGAACTCCAATGAAAAGCACCTTTGTCGCGATGGCGGCGGCTATCGCCGTATTTTTCGGCTTGTCCCTGCCGGCACAGGAAGCCGAGGCCAAGCGCCTCGGCGGCGGCAGTTCCTTCGGCATGAAGCGCAGCGCCACACCGACCCCGCCCGCAGTCGCACCGAAACAGGCCGCCACCCCGCAACAGGCGGCCCCTGCCGCCGCCGGTACCGGTGCAGCAACAGCCCAGGCAGCCGGGAAGCGCAGCTGGCTGGGTCCCGTTGCCGGCCTGGCCGCCGGTCTGGGACTCGCCGCGCTTGCTTCGCATCTCGGTTTTGGCGAAGAGATGGCTTCGTTTCTGCTGATCCTGCTGCTCGTCGGCGCTGCCTTCTTCCTGTTCCGCCTCCTGACGCGCAGTCGGCAACAACCGCAGGGTCAGTACAGTTACGCCGGAGCCGGTGCAACTGGCGAATCCGCCACGGCCAGACCGATGCGTTTCGAGGCCAACAAGGATGAAGACTACAAAGTCGGCGCCGGCGGGACGGCACCGGTTGCCTCGGCTGGCAACATTCCGGCCGATTTCGATACGGAAGGCTTCCTGCGCCAGGCCAAGCTGAATTTCATCCGTCTCCAGGCCGCCAACGACCGCGGCGATATGGATGATCTCAAGAGCTTCACCACCCCGGAGGTGTTCGCCGAGATTCAGATGCAGTACGAAGAGCGCCAACGCCAGTCGCAATTCACCGATGTCGCGCATCTCGAAGCCAATCTGCTTGAGGTTGCGACCGAGAATGGCCTCTATGTCGCCAGCGTGTATTTCCATGGCCTGATTCGCGAAGTCGAGGGTGCCGAAGCCCAACCCTTCGGCGAAATCTGGCATCTGGCCAAACCCGTCAGCGGCAGCTTCGGCTGGCGCATCGCCGGTATTCAGCAACAGGCATGATCGGAGCCGCGCTCCTCGCTACCCTCAATCACCTGCTGGAGGGCGCCGAGTGGGCGCGCTTACGCCTATCTTCCTACGCCGGGCGGCATGCCTGTTTCGATATGCCGCCGTTTCTTTTCGGCTTCGTCATCACCCCCACGGGCCTGTGCGAGCCGCAGCCCTCCGACTCAACACCTGACGTCACGATCCACTTGCCGGCCGACACGCCCCTGCGCCTCATGCAGGGCCTGGACCGAGTGATGGCCGGCGCGCGTGTCGATGGGAATGCGGAGTTCGCCACCGAACTTTCTTTCGTTTTGCGCCACCTGCGCTGGGATGCCGAAGAGGATCTTTCCCGGATCGTTGGTGACATCGCGGCGCGTCGGCTTGTACTCGGGGCAGAACGGTTCGCGTCCATGCATTCCGAAGGCACCCGGCGGCTGGCTGAAAACATCAGCGAATATCTGGTGCATGAACAGGGCGTCCTGATCGGGAATGCCGAATTTTCCTCCTTTCGTGATGACCTCCTGCGACTTAATGACGCACTCTCGCGTCTTGAAGCAAGGTCAAGGATAATCAGGTAGCTTCACACACAACCACAAAGGAGGAGACTATGAACAAACACGCCCTGGCATTCGCCATCCTGCCCTTCCTGGCTACACCCATCCTTGCCGACGAGGCGAAGCTGCTGGCGGAGGCGCGCACCCTCCCGGCGACGATGGTGCCCAAGCTGCTCGAAGTGCTCAACGAGGAAATCGACAAGGGCGGGCACGCCCAGGCCATTTCGGTCTGTCGCGAGAAGGCCCCCGCGATGGCCAAGGGTCTCTCTGAAAAGACCGGCTGGTCCATCCGTCGTATCAGTACGAAGAACCGCAATCCCAAGGCTGTTCCCGATGCCTGGGAAGCGCAGGTCCTGCAGGAATTCGAACAGCGTCTGGTGGCGGGTGAAAAGCCGACGGATATCGACAAGGGTGAGGTCGTCACCGTCGATGGCCAGAAGATGTACCGCTACATGAAGGCCCTGCCGACCCAGGATCTCTGCCTCAACTGTCACGGGACTCCGGACAAGGTCAAGCCTGAAGTCCAGGCGAAGCTGAAGGAACTTTACCCGGATGACAAGGCCATCGGCTATGGCCTGAAGCAGTTGCGCGGCGCCATCACGGCCAAGAAGCCGCTCTGACGCCGTACCGCCGGGACCGACCTTTAGGCTTCGGAAAAAACCAGCAAGGCGGCGACCTCGTGCGTTTCCGGTAGCGGTACCGGACGCACGATGGCCGTCAGCCAGCGTACGCCGCCCGTCGGCGGCACGATACCCATGCGTGCGGTGATGCCCTGCTCATTGGCAACCCCTGCCAGGACACGCGCAACCGGATGCTCAGCGCCGGTCAGTGCGACTCCGTCAGCATCCATCCAGCGCAGGTTGAGCCGGTCAAAGCGCGCCCCTTGTGGCAGGCTTGTGGCCATCACTCCCTCGGCGGCCGGGTTGGCCAGCAAGATGCGCCCCGCGCCATCGATCAGCATCACCGCAGAGGGCAGCGCGGCGAAAACCGCATGGAACCCGGCTGCTGCGCGTCGCCGCTCCGCATCGGCCTCCATGAATTCGGTGATGTCTTCCTTGACCGCCATGTAATTGGCAATCTTCCCGTCGGCATCGAATACCGGCGAAATGGACGCCCGTTCCCAATACAGCTTGCCGTCCTTGCGCCGATTATGAAAGGTGCCGCGCCATTCCTTGCCACTGGTAATCGCCTTCCACAGCTGCCGGTACTCTTCGGAAGTCGTTTCTCCCGACTTGAGGATGCGCGGGTTCTGGCCGATGACTTCATTCACCGTGTAGCCGGTGGTCTCGACGAACTTGGGATTGGCATAGGCAATCTTCCCTTCGGCATCGGTCACGATGATCGTGGCCGGACTCTGCTCGAGGGCATGCATCAACAGGCGTTGCCGCTGACTGGCACTGCTGTACTTCTCGCGCGACAGGGAGGTGGCGACACGTTTCGCGCTATCTTGGGCTCGTGCGCGCGCATCGCTGTCGCGCAGCCAGGTTCTCAGCGTGTTGGTCGAAACGCCGTACTCACGCGCCAGTTCAAGCAAAGGCACCTCCCCTGAACGCATGCGGGCGGCGGCTTGCTCCTTGTCCTGTTTGCTGTGGCGCATCCTCTTCTCACCATCGGCACAAGATTGTTATTTTAGTACGCATGGATAATGATGCACCGTCCTGCCAGTACCGACTTTTGCATGAAAAAAGGGCAGCAGGAGCTGCCCTTTTTTTACCCGCTGCCTGATGGGTAAGACTCGCGGTTACTTGCGGCGCAGTTTCTGGATTGCCGCCAGTTGCGCTACGGCCTCGGCCAGCTCGGCCTGGGCGCGTGCATAATCCATCTCGGCACTCTTGTCAGCCATCGCTTCCTCGGCCTTGCGCTTGGCGTCGAGGGCCTTCGCTTCGTCGAGATCCTTGCCGCGGATCGCCGTGTCGGCGAGGACGGTGACCAGTCCCGGCTGCACCTCGAGGATGCCGCCGGCGACGAAGATCAGCTCTTCCTGCTCCTGCTGCGGCACCTTGAGGCGCACCGCACCCGGCTTGATGCGCGTCATCAGCGGCATATGGCCGGGCAGGATGCCGAGCTCGCCGGCTTCGCCGGGGAGCACGACAAACTCGGCCAGTCCGGAGAAGATCGACTCCTCCGCGCTGACGACATCTACGTGAACGGTCAGTGCCATGGCGGCTCCTTAATTATTGAAGCGTCTTGGCCTTCTCGAAGGCTTCCTCGATGCCGCCGACCATGTAAAAGGCCTGCTCGGGCAGCGCGTCGCACTCGCCCTCGACGATCATCTTGAAGCCCTTGATGGTTTCCTTGAGCGTGACGTACTTGCCGGCGGAGCCGGTAAAAACTTCCGCGACGAAGAACGGCTGCGACAGGAAGCGCTGGATCTTCCGCGCGCGCGACACGGTGAGCTTGTCCTCGGGGGAAAGCTCGTCCATGCCGAGAATCGCGATGATGTCGCGCAGTTCCTTGTAACGCTGCAGAGTGGCCTGCACGCGGCGGGTCGTC
>CAYNCH010000023.1:0-12271 GCA_964395815.1 uncultured Methyloversatilis sp. | reverse complement strand
GGATACATCTACTACGTTTCGCTCAAGGGCGTGACCGGTTCGGCGGCCATCGATCTTGACGAGGTGGCGCAGCGCATTCCGGCGATCCGTGAAAAGGTCGGCATGCCCGTCGGTGTCGGTTTCGGCATTCGCGATGCTGCGAGTGCCGCCAAGATCGCTCGTGTCGCCGATGCCGTGGTAATCGGCAGCAAGATCATCGAGACTATCGAGCAGGCACCCGAGGGGGAGGCGCCGGCCCGCGTGACCGCATTCCTGAGGGATGTGCGCGAGGCCATGGACCGGGAGGCGAGAGGATGAGCTGGCTCCAGAAGCTGCTGCCGCCGAAAATCAAGCGGGCCGAAGGCGTCAAGAAGTCGATTCCCGAGGGACTCTGGAGCAAGTGCCCGGCCTGCGAAGCGGTGCTCTATGCCACCGACCTGGCGCAGAACCTGAATGTTTGCCCCAAGTGCGGCCATCACCACCGGCTCAAGGCGCGCGAGCGTCTGGATCTGCTGCTGGATGACGAGGGGCGCGCCGAGATCGGCGCCGAGGTGGTGCCGCTCGATGCGCTGAAATTCAAGGACAGCAAGCGTTACCCCGACCGACTTGCCGCCGCCAGTGAGGACACGGGCGAAACCGATGCGCTGGTAGTCATGCAGGGGGCGGTCAAGACACTGCCGCTCGTGGTTGCCTGTTTCGAATTCGAATTCATGGGCGGATCGATGGGGTCGGTCGTCGGCGAGCGTTTTGTCCGTGGCGTGAATGCTGCGATCGAACACCAGTTGCCCTTCGTCTGCATCACCGCTTCGGGTGGTGCGCGCATGCAGGAAGGCCTGCTGTCGCTGATGCAGATGAGCAAGACCACTGCGGCCGCCAAGCGGCTGGCGAGCCACGGACTGCCTTTTGTCACCATCCTGACGGATCCCACCATGGGTGGCGTTTCGGCGTCATTCGCCTTTGTCGGTGACGTCGTGATGGCCGAGCCGGGTGCCTTGATCGGCTTTGCGGGTCCGCGCGTGATCGAGCAGACCGTGCGCGAGAAGTTGCCGGAAGGTTTCCAGCGCGCCGAGTTCCTGGTCGACAAAGGGGCGATCGACATGATCGTCGATCGTCGCGAAATGCGGGATCGGCTGGCGGCGGTTCTCTCCCTGTTGCTGCGCATTCCCGCCGTTTGATGCCCCGCACGCTGGCGGACTGGCTGGCGCATCTGGAAGCGCTGCATCCTCGTGGCCAGGCCGGCATCGAACTCGGGCTGGACCGGGTACGGGTTGTCGCTGCGGTTTTGCGACAGCACGCCCGCTGTCCGGTCGTCACGGTAGGCGGCACCAACGGCAAGGGCTCGACCTGTGCGATGCTCGAACGCATCCTGCAGGCCGCAGGCTACCGGGTCGGCGTCTATACCTCCCCACACCTGTTGCGCTACAACGAACGCATCCGCATCGATGGTACGGCAATCGACGATGCTGACCTGATTTCCGCTTTTGAAAAGGTCGAGGTTGCGCGTGGGGCAGTGCCGCTGACGTATTTCGAGTTCGGTACGCTGGCGGCCTGGGAAGCGTTCGCTACGGCTGGCCTCGACGCGATCATCCTCGAGGTCGGGTTGGGCGGTCGTCTCGATGCCACGAACGTGTTCGATGCCGATTGTGCGATCGTCACGACGATCGCACTCGATCACATGGATTACCTGGGGCCGACACGCGCGGATATTGGCCGGGAGAAGGCAGGCATCTGTCGTGCCGGACGTCCCCTGATTTGCGGCGATGCCTTCCCGCCACAGAGTCTGGTGGACGTCTGCCGTACCGCTGGCGCCGACTTTTGGCAGATCGGTCGCGATTTCGGTTATCTCCGCCAGGAAGGGCAGTGGCAGTATCGGGGTCGCAATGGCCGGCAGTTGGGTGGACTCGCCTTCCCGGCGCTACGCGGCCAATATCAATTGATTAACGCGAGTTGCGCATTGGCGGCACTCGATTCTCTGCATGAACGCTTGCCGGTGACAGCCCAGGACATCCGGCGCGGGTTGGGAGAGGTCGAGGTGGCTGGCCGCTGTCAGGTGCTACCCGGACGGCCGCAGATCGTTCTCGATGTCGCCCACAATCCGCAGGCGGCCGCCGCGCTGACCGACAGCCTGGGCGACATGGGCTTTGCCCATGCGACCTGGGCCGTTTTCGGCATGATGGCCGACAAGGATATTGCGGGTGTGGTCGAAGCCTTGCGGTCCCGGGTGAGCTACTGGTTGCCCTGCGATCTGCCGGGGCCGCGCGCAGCACGCGCTGCCGATCTGGCGCAAATGATCGGAAAAGTCGGCGCTGGCGGGACGGCATCCGCGTGCTTCCCGGATCCCTCATCTGCCCTCGCTTACGCACAGGCGAACGCTGGGCCCGATGATAGAATCCTCGTCTTCGGATCGTTCCTGACGGTGGCGGATGTGATGCGTTTCCTGAATAGAACAGCAGGCTGAGGAACAGGCTGACAGGCGGGACATGGCACAGGATGACACTCGCGTCGAAGAGACGCTTACAGATGAGGCGACCCAGCTCAAAAAGCGGGCCCGCCGTCGTCTGATCGGAGCGGCCGCACTCGCCCTGTTCGCCGCCATCATCCTGCCGATGGTCATGGACACGCAGCCGGCTCCTCCGCTCAAGGATATCCAGGTACGCATACCCAGTCCCGACGAGGGACTGACACAGAATATCGCTACCACTCCGGGGCCTGCCGTGGCCAAGCCCGTCAAGACAGCCCCCGCAGAGACGCCCCGGCCGATCGTCAAGCCCGAACCGGCCGCCAAACCTGTCACCACGACCGAAAAACCCGAGACCGAACCGGCACCCAAGGTCCCGCCGGCCGTGACGAAAGTCGAGGCCGAAGAGAAACGCGCCCAGGAGGCCTTGTCTGGCGTAACGGCGGCAGAATACTGGGAGGTCCAACTCGGGGCGTATCAGAGCCAGGCCAGAGTGAATAATTTGGTCGGCAAGCTCAAGCAACTGGGTGTGCCGACCTACATCGAAAAGGTCGAAACAGCCAGTGGCCCCCGTACCCGGGTGCGCGCCGGCCCATTCCCGAACCGTGAGGCGGCGGAAAAGGCGCGGGCACGGATCAAGATCGTCGGCGTCGATGGGCCAGTGGCGCAAAAGCCATGACGGTACAGAAAGACTACAGTGACGCCCTTCGACTATGCGGTAGCCGGTGTGATAATGCTGTCCCTGTTGTTCGGTCTGTGGCGGGGCGTAGTCAGCGAGATCCTCGCCTTGCTGGCCTGGGTAGCGGCCTTCATGGCGGCACGTATCTGGGCGACAGCGACCGGAGACTGGGTTGCTGCCGGGATGGCAGAGCCGGCCTGGCGACAGGTGGCCGGATTCATCAGCGTCTTTGTCGCGGTCCTGATAGCGTTCGCATTGGCCCGCTGGCTATTGTCGCTACTCTTGCAGGCCGTCGGTTTGCGACCGCTGGATCGCGTGCTTGGAGCGGCCTTTGGCGTTGCGCGGGGTGTACTGGTGGTCTGGGTGGTCGTGCTGCTCGCGGGGCTGACCGCATTGCCGCAGCAGGCCTGGTGGCGGCAGGCAATGCTGGCGCCACCGTTCGAAACGGCGGTGCTGGCAGCCAAGCCATGGTTGCCGCCCGACCTGGCAAAACGGATTCGTTACCGATAGGGTGAGAGCATCATGTGCGGCATTCTGGGTGTGGTCGCAACCACGCCGGTAAACCAGTTGCTTTACGATGGCCTGCAGGTGCTTCAGCACCGTGGCCAAGACGCGGCAGGCATCGCAACCGCAGAGAGCGGTCGTTTTCACATGCACAAGGGTCCCGGCCTGGTGCGTGATGTTTTCCGCACGAGGAACATGCGCAATCTGGTGGGTAACTGGGGTATCGCCCATTGCCGTTATCCGACCGCCGGTTCGGCCTACAACGCCGCGGAGGCGCAGCCCTTCTACGTCAACTCGCCCTTCGGCCTGATGTTGGCTCACAACGGCAACCTGACCAATTCCGAGCAACTCAAGCGCGACATGTTCCTCCAGGACTTGCGCCACATGAATACCAACTCGGATTCCGAGGTGCTGCTCAATGTGCTGGCCCATGAACTGCAGGCGGCTTCCACGCAATATCAGGTCGATGCCGAAACCATCTTCAAGGCGGTTGCGGGGGTGCATCGTCGCGTCAAGGGTGCTTATGCCGTGGTGGCGATGATCGCCGGCTACGGCCTGCTGGCTTTTCGCGATCCCTACGGCATCCGTCCGCTGGTGGTCGGCCGCAATGAGACGCCGCAGGGCATGGAGTATCTGGTCGCTTCCGAGAGTGTGGCCACCGATGCGCTGGGCTTCCAGTTCCTGCGCGATGTCGAGCCGGGCGAGGCGGTGCTGATCGATACGCGCGGCCAGTTCGTCAGCCGGCAGTGCGCTGAGCGCACCTGTCATGCCCCCTGCATGTTCGAATATGTCTATCTGGCACGCCCCGATTCGTTGATGGATGGCGTTTCCGTGTACGAGACGCGCGTCAAGATGGGCGAGTTTCTCGCCGAGAAACTGCGTCATACGATGCCGCACCTGGCTATCGATGCGGTGATCCCGATTCCCGACTCCAGCCGTCCCGCGGCGCTCGAACTCGCGACGCGAATCAATGTGCCTTATCGCGAAGGCTTCGTGAAGAACCGCTACATCGGCCGGACCTTCATCATGCCCGGCCAGGCGTCACGGCGGAAATCGGTGCGTCAGAAGCTCAACGCCATCTCGCAGGAATTCAAGGGCAAGAACGTGCTGCTGGTGGATGATTCGATCGTGCGCGGTACCACCAGTCGTGAAATCATCATGATGGCCCGCGAGGCAGGCGCGAAGAAGGTGTATTTCGCCTCTGCCAGCCCGCCGGTGCGCCATGCCAACGTCTATGGCATCGACATGCCGACTCGCGCCGAACTCATCGCTGCCTATCGAAATGACGAAGAAATCTGTCGCGAGATCGGTGCCGATGCCCTGATCTACCAGGATCTGGACGCATTGAAACAGGCCGTCAAGGCCGTCAATCCGGCGCTGACGCGGTTCGATACATCCTGTTTCGATGGCCAGTACGTGACCGGCGATGTCAGTGCCGACTATCTTGCCCATATCGAGAGTGCACGCAGCAAGCCCAGTCGTGATGACGGGGAAGACGGACAACTGGATCTGAATCTGATTGCTTCCGAATGAGTGATTCCTCTCTGCATATCTCGACGCTGGCAGTTCGTGCCGGACAGGAACGCAGCCAGTTCGGCGAGCATGCCGAGGCGCTCTATCTGACGTCCAGTTTCGTCTTCGACAGCGCTGCCCAGGCGGCAGCGCGGTTTTCAGGCAGTGAGGAAGGCAACGTCTATTCCCGGTTTACCAACCCGACGGTAACGATGCTCCAGGAGCGGCTTGCCGCCCTCGAGGGAACGGAGGCCTGCGTGGCGACTGCCAGCGGCATGTCCGCGATTCTCGCCACCGTGATGGCGCTCCTCAAGGCTGGTGACCATATTGTGGCAGCCCGTGGGATATTCGGCGCCAGCCAGCAACTTTTCGGTTCCATCATGCCGCGTTTCGGCGTTGCCGCCAGCTTCGTTGCCGGTAACGATCCAGCTGCCTTTCGTGCCGCCCTGCGACCGGAAACAAAACTTCTCTTCATCGAAACGCCGTCGAACCCGCTGACTGAAGTCTACGATATCGCCGCGCTGGCTACTGTCGCCCATGAAACCGGCGCTTTACTGGTTGTCGATAACTGTTTCTGTTCACCGGCACTGCAGCGTCCGATCGAGTTCGGGGCTGACCTGATCATCCATTCGGCAACCAAATATCTCGATGGGCAGGGCCGCGTGCTGGGAGGAGCCGTCTGCGGCACCCAAGCGCTGATCGAGGAAGTTTTCAAGTTTTTGCGTACCGCCGGACCGACGCTCTCGCCCTTCAATGCGTGGGTCATTCTCAAGGGCCTGGAAACACTGCAAATCCGCATGCAAGCGCAATCCGCCAATGCGCTCGATCTGGCAAGGCGGCTCGAAGCTCATCCAGCCGTGGCTAACGTTTTCTATCCGGGGCTGCCTTCACATCCACAGCATGCTCTCGCGATGCACCAGCAGGCGAGCGGTGGTGCCATCGTCGCTTTCGAGGTCAAGGGGGGAAGGGAGGCTGCCTGGGAGGTCATCGATCAGTGCCGCCTGCTGTCGATCACAGCCAACCTTGGTGATGTCAAGACCACGCTGACACACCCGGCAACGACCACGCACGGCCGTATTACACCTGAAGCGCGTGCAGATTCCGGCATTACCGAAGGCTTGCTGCGGGTTGCCGTTGGCCTCGAAGCCGTTGATGATATCGAGACGGATCTGCTGCGCGGCCTGTCGCGACCGAACTGCTAAAATCGCGGCCCGTCGTACCGAGTGCGGCTCGTCCGGTCGCCTTCTGCCATGAAACGTTCCCGCTTTTCCCGTCGCAACAAACAGACTCCCGATACCGAGGAGTTGATCCGCATGGCAACCCAGTTGAGCCTGTCCGGCAGCCGTCTGGAAGATGCCTTTTGGGAGCGGCGTCTGGCGGTCCTGGTTGACCGCTTGCTGGATGGTAACGATGAAGCTGCTTTGAATGCCGCACTCGATCATCTCTATGGAGCGGGGGGGCGCGCTTATGACGAGTTGGCCGACATGGTCGAATATTGTGCCGAGGCGCACCACCATCCGATGTCGGGGGCTGCTACCGGTCAGGATGTCCTGTTGTTCGCTGCCCCTGTGCTCGCTTGGTCGCGCTATGCGATCCCGGCGGGATCGATCACTGCCGAGGTGTTGGCGAACCTGCGCGTTCAGCTTCAAGCGCACGTCTTTGCCGCCGATGTCCGTTTCGGTCTGGCGGACTTTCTTTTCAGTCCCGATCAGTTGCCACAAAGCTATTGCGAAACAGCAGCTTTGACTGGCCGGTTATGCAAGGCCGCACTGCATGGCCGGGACCTTCGCCTCGATGCATCGAGCCTTGCGGAAACCATGAGTTTTCTTTCCGATACCCGCTACCTGATCGGCGTGGTTTGCGCCCCAGCCGGTGTGCCGCTCTTTCGCTGGCAGGAAGAGGATGGCAGCCGTAGCGAATCGCTCAAGCAGTGGCGTATCCAGGGGGGTGAGGCCTTGCGGCCTCTCCTGCCGGCCTGTGCCATGGAGCCGCTCCTGCCGCAGTCGTTCCATGCGGCGGTACGCGAGGCGGATCGAGCATCGCGGCCCTACTCTTTGCGTTCGGCGGTGGCCTTCCTGCAGACTGCCCTCAATGTGCCTGCCAGCAACCTGCGGGCGGTGGTTGCTCCCTACTACGACCGTCAGCTTGAAGAGTTTCGGATTGGTTTTACACTGGGCGATGCTGGCGAAGTGGTGCATGGTGTAGTCTGGCCGTTGCTTGACGACGAGGATGAGGCTGCCGAATCGCCCGGCCAGATTGAAGCCGTTTTACGCGAGGCCGGGCTGCGCGAGGTCATGATCCTCGACCATCGGTTCCCGCTCGAGTACTGCGATGACTGTGGGGCGCCGCTTTACCCCAATCCCGAGGGGGAACCGGTGCACGCTGAGTTGCCGGAACAGGAAGCGGAGGCCATGCCCCGCCACCTGCATTGATTTTCAGGCGCTTATGGCCGCGGTGTCGAGCCTCGACGAACTGATCGGCGCGTTGCGCTGTTTGCCGGGGATCGGGCCAAAGTCGGCCCAGCGTATCGCCTACCACCTGTTGCAGCATGATCCGCGCGGTGCTGAACGATTGGCACGGGCGCTCGATGGCGCCCTGCACTCGCTGCGTCACTGTGTGCGCTGCAATACCTTTACCGAGGCCGAGGTTTGTGAGCGTTGCCTGTCACCGCGCCGAGATCCTGAACAATTGTGTATCGTGGAAATGCCTGCAGATCTCAATACGATGGAGCAGACGCATGCCTACAACGGCCTTTACTATGTCCTGATGGGGCGTTTGTCGCCGCTAGATGGAGTCGGACCGCGCGAACTTGCCTTTGATAGGCTGCTCAATCGTGCCGGAGACGGGGTTGTGAAGGAGGTCATCCTGGCGACTAACCTGACGCATGAGGGGGAGGCGACAGCGCATTACCTCTCCGAGATCCTGCATGCCCGTGGCGTCAAGGTCAGCCGGATTGCTCGTGGCCTGCCGCTGGGCAGCGAACTTGAATATGCGGATGCGGCCAGTGTCGCACAAGCCCTGCTGGAGCGCCGTGACTACTGACATGAAGCCACTGGCGGGAGTGCGTGTCGTCGAGTTGGGGACGCTTATTGCCGGCCCTTTTTGCAGTCGCATTCTGGCCGAATTCGGTGCCGAGGTGATCAAGATCGAGGCGCCCGGTGAGGGTGATCCCCTACGCAAGTGGCGCAAGTTGTACCCCGACGCTGAGAACGGTACCTCGTTGTGGTGGTTGGTACAGGCCCGTAACAAAAAGTCGGTGACAGCCAACCTTAAACATCCGGATGGATTGGCGGTCGTGAAGCGCCTGATTGCACAGGCCGATATCGTCGTGGAAAATTTTCGTCCCAGTGTTCTCGATAAACTCGGCCTTGGCTGGAACGAGCTTTCCTCGCTCAACCCGGGACTGGTCATGGTGCGTTTGTCCGGTTTCGGACAGACCGGCCCGATGGCCCAACAGCCAGGATTCGGTGCCATCGGTGAGTCGATGGGTGGCTTGCGATTCGTGACAGGTTTCCCCGATCGTCCTCCGGTCAAAACCGGAGTTTCGATTGGTGACGGGATTGCCTCGCTGTGGGGGGCGATCGGTGCCCTGATGGCATTACGTCACCGCGAAGTCAACGGTGGTACCGGGCAGGTGGTCGATGTTGCGTTGTATGAAGCAGTGTTCGCGATGATGGAAAGCCTGGTACCCGAATTCGATGTTTTCGGATTCATGCGCGAGCGCACTGGAAATGTCATGCCGGGGATTACCCCTTCCAATACGCATACTTCGCGCGATGGCAAGCATCTGATCATCGGTGCCAACGGTGATGCAATCTTCCGGCGCTTCATGTCCGCAATCGGCCGACAGGACCTCGCGGATGACCCTGATTTGGCCGATAACGCGGGACGCGACCTGCGTGCGTCGGAGGTTTATCGGGTAATCGACGATTGGGTCGGTTCGCATGATGCAGAGGCTGTTCTCCAGGTCGCAGCCTCTGCCGGCGTGCCCGCGAGCCGAATTTTTTCCGTTGCGGACATGTTCGATGATCCCCAGTATGCTGCTCGCCACATGCTGGAATGGGCGCAGTTGCCCGATGGCAAGCCTTTCCGCATTCCCGGGATCGTGCCCAAACTGGGCGTGACTCCGGGGTCAACCGAGTGGCTCGGACCAGCACTAGGCGAGCATACGGATGCAATATTGCTGGCGCTGGGTTACACCGAAAAGGAGATTTTAAATATGCACCAATCTGGTGCGATTTAGCCCTCGGGCTATAAGCGGCTGCTGGCCACCCTTTAATTACCGGGTCGAGTTGGGTACAATCGCGCGGTTGTTGCGTTTGGCTTAGCCATTCCTTCTTTTCAGGACCCCCCACCATGAGTTGTGACGATAAAGTGGATTGTGGCAGGCGCCGTTTGCTGGTCGCGACGTCGGTTGCCGGGGGTGTGGTGGGTGTCGCTGTTGCCATACCGTTTGTCAGTACTTTTGCCCCTTCGGAACGCGCAAAGTCTGCCGGGGCCCCGGTCGAAGTTGATGTCAGCAAGCTGGCTCCCGGCGAGATGATGACCGTCGAATGGCGGGGCAAGCCGGTCTGGATCGTCCATCGCACCAAGGAAATGCTTGATGGTCTGGTCAGGCTCGCCGACAAGATGGCCGATCCCAACTCCGAACGCCCCATGCAGCCCGATTACGCGAAAAACGAGCATCGTTCGATCAAACCGGAATATCTGGTCGCCATTGGTATCTGCACCCATCTTGGCTGCTCGCCGACCGAGAAGTTCAAGACCGGCGCTGAATCGGGTATCGATGCCGATTGGCCGGGGGGGTTCCTTTGCCCCTGCCACGGTTCCACCTTCGACCTGGCTGGACGCGTATATAAGAGCAAGCCGGCACCCGACAACCTTGAGATTCCGCCTCATGTTTATTTGTCTGATGCCAAGATTTTGATCGGCGAAGACAAGAAGGGGGCCTGAAGGATGGGTGCCTCGAACCCCGAGAAGTACAAGTCAGACGGCTCGACCGCAGGAAACCTGCTGGAATGGGTGGATGCCCGTTTCCCGCTGATGGCTTTGTGGAACGACCATCTGGCCAAGTATTACGCACCGAAAAATTTCAATTTCTGGTATTTCTTTGGCTCGCTCGCCCTGCTGGTACTGGTCATTCAGGTCGTTACCGGCATATTTCTCGTTATGCACTACAAGCCGGATGCGTCGTTGAACGCCTCCGGTGTGCCTGTCGCGTTCGCCAGTGTCGAATACATCATGCGTGACGTGCCGTGGGGCTGGCTGATTCGCTACATGCATTCCACGGGCGCTTCTGCCTTTTTCATCGTGGTTTATCTGCACATGTTCCGCGGCATGCTCTACGGCTCCTACCGTAAGCCACGGGAGCTGGTCTGGATCTTTGGCGTGATGATTTTCCTTGCGCTGATGGGTGAGGCATTCATGGGCTACCTGTTGCCTTGGGGCCAGATGTCCTACTGGGGTGCCCAGGTAATAGTGAACCTTTTCACCGCAATTCCTTTCATCGGTCCTGAACTGGGAGTCTGGATTCGGGGCGACTTCGTGATTTCGGATGCAACGCTGAACCGCTTTTTTTCTTTCCACGTGATTGCCATTCCGTTGATCCTGGTCGGATTGGTTGCTGCGCACATCATGGCATTGCACGAAGTGGGTTCGAACAATCCGGATGGTGTCGAGATCAAGAAGAAGAAAGACGCCAATGGCATCCCGCTCGATGGCATACCTTTTCATCCGTATTACACGGTCAAGGATATCGTCGGCGTGGTGGTCTTCCTGATGTTCTTCGCATTAGTGGTTTTTTTCATGCCGGAAGGGGCGGGGTACTTCCTTGAGTACAACAACTTCTTCCCCGCCGACCCGATGGTGACCCCACCGCACATTGCCCCAGTCTGGTACTTCACCCCCTATTACTCCATCCTGCGTGCCAATACGGTCAATTTCTTCTGGATTGATGCGAAGCTGTGGGGGGTCATCTTCATGGGTCTGGGTGTGCTGGTGTTTTTCTTCCTGCCGTGGCTGGACCGCAGTCCGGTGAAGTCGATCCGTTACCGCGGACCGCTCTACAAATGGGCACTGACGATCTTCGTTATTTCCTTTTTCATCTTGGGCTATCTCGGCATGCAGGCTCCGACACCCGGCCGTACGCTGGTTTCGCAGATCTGCACGATCATCTATTTTGCCTTCTTCCTGCTGATGCCTATCTATACATCGCTGGATAAATGCAAGGCAGAACCGGAAAGGCTGACGGGATGATGAGACGGTTCCTGATAGCACTCCTGTGCGCACCATTTTTCGCGTTTGCTGCCGGTGATGAGTTGTCTCTTGAGACGGCGCCGGATCGGTCGCGCGATTTTGCCGGGTTGCAGAATGGTGCGAAGATCTTCATCAACTACTGCCTGAATTGCCATTCGGCATCCTATTTTCGGTATAACCGCCTGACCGACATTGGGTTAACTGAACAGCAGATCAAGGACAACCTGTTATTTACTGCCGACAAAGTCGGTGAATTGATGACCATCGCAATGCGTCGTGAAGATGCAAAGCTGTGGTTTGGTGCCGTACCTCCCGACCTGACTGTAATTGCCCGCGCACGTGCCTCGGCATCCGGCTCCGGAGCTGACTGGCTATATACCTATCTGCGCAGTTTTTATCGCGATGATTCGCGCCCGACAGGCTGGAATAATACGGTCTTTTCGAACGTCAGCATGCCTCATGTCCTGTGGGAGTTGCAAGGAGAACAGGTCATGGGAGCGGACCACAAACTGATGCTGGCAACGCCCGGCTTGATGAAAGCCGAGGAATACGATGCTATGGTTGCGGACCTTGTCGGCTTCTTGAATTACATGGGTGAACCCATGGCCGTGTTCCGCAAGGAGCTGGGTGTCGTCGTTCTCATTTTTCTTGCCATCCTTTTCGTCTTCTCGTATGCGCTCAAACGTGAGTACTGGAAAGACATTCATTAACAATCAACTTCAATTACAACAGACATGGGACATCGAGATATGAATCCACCCGTGCGTCGCGTAGTGCGTGATTCCGACTATTCCTGGGGCACCAGTGCGATGATGAACCTGTATTCGGGCACCACCTGTCCGTTCAGTCATCGTTGCAGAATAGTCCTTTATGAAAAACAGATG
>CAYNCH010000022.1:0-12473 GCA_964395815.1 uncultured Methyloversatilis sp. | reverse complement strand
ACGAGCAGGACATGCGCAAGATGGGCGGCCTGCGCAAATACATGCCGATCACCTACATGGTCATGCTGATCGGCGCGATTGCCAACGCGGGCCTGCCGCCCTTCGCCGGTTTCTTCTCGAAGGATTCGATCATCATGGCAGTGCAGGCTGCGCAGATCCCGGGCGCTGGTTTTGCCTACTTCTGCGCCCTGGCGGCCGTCTTCGTCGGCGGCTTCTACTCCTTCCGCCTGGTGTTCTTCGCCTTCCACGGCAAGGAGCGCTTCAGGGAAGCCCACCACGATGGTCACAGCCACGATGCTCATCAGGATGAACATGGCCACCATGGCGCTCACGAGCCTCACGAGTCGCCGAAGGTTGTCACTGTGCCGCTGATTCTCCTTTCAATTCCGGCGATTGCCTCCGGTTGGCTGATTGGCGCCTTCCTCTACGGCAGTTGGTTCGGCGATGCCATCTATATCGCCGACACGCATGCCGGGATGGCGCAAATGAAGGAAGCCTTTCACGGCATCTTCGGCATGATGGCCCATGGCGTCGTTACCCTGCCGTTCTGGCTCGCGCTGGCCGGAGCGGGTACCGCCTGGTTCCTGTATATCAAGCGCCCCGACCTGCCGGCGGTGCTGCGCGAAAAATTTGCCCTGCCGGTAAAGATCCTCGAAAACAAATATGGCCTGGATGACTTCAACCAGTGGTTTTTTGCCAATGGAGCTTGCGGTGTCGGCCGCGGCTTGTGGAAGGCCGGGGACCAGACGATTATCGACGGCGTGGCCGTCAACGGCTCGGCGAAATTGGTCGGCTGGTTCGCCAGCGTGGTGCGTCTGATCCAGTCCGGTCACATCTATCAATATGCGTTCTCCATGATCATCGGCGTCTTCGTGCTGCTGACCCTGTGGATGAACCGGGCCTGACGGATACAAGAGATGAGTTCCACCCTCCTGAGCCTCGCGATCTGGATTCCCATCGTCGGCGCCTTCGTCGTCTTCGCCGCCGGAGACCAGAAAAATCTGGCGCGCTGGTCGGCGCTGATCGTTGCCTTTGCCGGCTTCGCCATCACGCTGCCGCTCTACATCGGCTTTGACACCGCGCAGGCCGGCATGCAATTCGTCGAGCAGCGTCCCTGGATTCCGCGTTTCAACATCGAGTACTTCCTTGGCGTCGATGGCATCTCGGTGCTGTTCATCCTGCTCAACAGCTTCATCACGATCCTTGTCGTCATTGCCGGCTGGGAGGTGATCGAGGAGAAGGTGGCACAGTACATGGGCGCCTTCCTGATCATGTCCGGCCTGATGAACGGCATCTTCTCCGCCCTCGATGCCGTCCTGTTCTACGTTTTCTTCGAGGCTTCGCTGATTCCGATGTACATCATCATCGGTGTCTGGGGCGGCCCGAACCGCGTCTATGCGGCTTTCAAGTTTTTCCTCTACACGCTGCTCGGCTCGCTGTTGATGCTGATCGCATTGATCTGGCTGTTCCTCGCCTCGGGCGGCAGCTTCAACCTGCTTGAATGGCACCAGTTGCGCATCGAGATGGCGCCGCAGATCCTGCTGTTCATCGCCTTCCTGGTCGCCTTCGCCGTCAAGGTGCCGATGTGGCCGGTGCATACCTGGCTGCCTGACGCCCACGTCGAGGCGCCGACTGGCGGCTCGGTAGTGCTGGCCGCGATCATGCTCAAGCTCGGTGCCTACGGATTCCTGCGGTTCTCGCTGCCGATCGCGCCGGACGCCAGCCATTACCTGGCGCCGATGATGATCGCGCTGTCGCTGATCGCCGTCATCTATATCGGCTTCGTCGCGCTGGTGCAGGCTGACATGAAGAAGCTGATCGCCTATTCGTCGATCTCGCACATGGGTTTCGTCACCCTCGGCTTTTTCATCTTCAATGCGCTGGGCATCGAGGGTGCGCTGGTACAGATGATCTCGCACGGCTTCGTTTCCGCAGCCATGTTCCTTTGCGTCGGCGTCATGTACGACCGCATGCATTCACGTCAGATCGCGGATTATGGTGGCGTGGTGCATACGATGCCGAAATTCGCCGGTTTCATGGTGCTGTTCGCCATGGCCAATGCGGGCCTGCCGGCGACTTCCGGCTTCGTCGGCGAATTCATGGTCATCCTTGGGGCCGTCAAGTTCAATTTCTGGATCGGCTTCCTCGCCGCCACTACCCTGATCCTGGGTGCAGCCTACACCCTCTGGATGGTCAAGCGCGTCTTGTTTGGCGCCGTGGGTAACACTCATGTCGAGGAACTGGCCGATATCAGCCAGCGCGAATTCCTGTTCCTGGCCATCCTGGCGGTGTGCGTACTGGCCATGGGCCTCTATCCCTATCCCTTTACCGAGGTGATGCACGCCTCGGTAGATAACTTGCTCAAGCACGTAGCAGTGAGCAAGCTCTAGATAACGTTGGCGGCGACAGAATAGCGATGCTCAAGAACTTCGTGGTGCCCGATCTCTACCCGGCGATGCCGGAGGTCTTCCTCGTGCTGATGGCCTGCGTCATCCTGCTCGTGGATGCCTTCCTCGGCCGGGCCCAGCGCTGGATCACCGCCTCACTGACCATGATCGCCCTGGTCGGCTGCGCGCTGATCACCTACCAGACCATGGACGGCCAGGTCGTGCTGACCTTCAGCAACATGTTCGTCGATGACCTGCTCGCCGACTTCCTGAAGCTGATGCTGTATCTCTCGGTGATCGTCGTGCTGATCTACAGCCGCGATTATCTGGCCGTGCGGCAGCTCGACAAGGGCGAATACTATGTGCTGCTGCTGTTCGCCACGGTCGGCATGATGGTGATGATCTCGGCGGCCCATTTCCTGACCATCTACCTCGGCCTCGAACTGCTGTCGCTGTCGCTCTACGCCCTGGTCGCCATCGATCGTGACAGCCCGCGGGCGACCGAAGCGGCGATGAAGTATTTCGTCCTCGGGGCCCTCGCTTCCGGCCTGCTGCTCTACGGGATGTCCATGGTGTATGGCGCCACCGGCACGCTGGAGATCGGCGGCGTCGCCCAGGCCCTGCATCTCGGCGTCGCCAACAAGACCGTGCTGGTCTTCGGCCTCGTCTTCATCGTTTCCGGCATCGCCTTCAAGCTCGGCGCCGTGCCCTTCCACATGTGGGTGCCGGACGTCTATCAGGGGGCACCGACGCCGATCACTCTGCTGATCGCCTCGGCGCCGAAGCTCGCGGCATTCGCCATTACGCTGCGCATGCTGGTGTACGGACTGTTCGAACTGGCCGAGCACTGGCAGGACATGCTGATGTTGCTGGCCGTATTGTCGATCGCCCTCGGCAATCTCGCTGCCATTGCCCAGACCAACATCAAGCGCATGTTGGCCTATTCCGCCATCTCACATATGGGTTTCCTGCTGCTGGCGATGATGAGTGGCACGGTGGGTGCCGACCGGCACTTCGCCCTGAATGCCTACAGCTCCGCGATGTATTACGCCGTGGCCTACGTGATCATGTCGCTGGGTTCCTTCGGCGTCATCCTGCTGCTGTCGCGCGCCGGCTACGAAGCCGAGCATCTCGACGACTTCAAGGGCCTCAATCAGCGCAGCCCGTGGTTCGCCGCGGTGATGATGATCCTGATGTTCTCGATGGCCGGTGTGCCGTTCTTCATCGGCTTCTTCGCCAAGTTCTCGGTGTTGCTCGCCGCCATCGATGCCGGCCACGTCGCCGTGGCCGTGTTTGCGGTGATGTTCTCGCTCATCGGCGCCTTCTACTATCTGCGTGTCGTCAAGCTGATGTATTTCGATGCTCCGGTCGATGCTGCACCGATCGTCGCAGCCCCCGACATGCGTCTATTGCTGTCCCTCAATGGCGCGACCGTGGCATTGTTCGGCCTGTTTCCCGATACCCTGATCTCACTCTGCACCTACGCCCTGCTGCGTTCCCTTTAGACGTACGTGCAGGCCAATCAAAAAAGGCGCCAAGGCGCCTTTTTTGATTTTGTAATGATGTCCAGCCGTCTCGCCGGCGCCGACTTTTCCGGTCAAACAGCCGAAAGGGCCTGGTCCAGATCGGCCTTCAGGTCATCAATGTGCTCCAGGCCGATGGCCAGGCGGACCATGTCTTCCGAAACGCCCGCTTTTTTCAGTTCCTCGGGCGAAAGCTGGCGATGCGTGGTGCTGGCGGGGTGGCAGGCCAGTGACTTGGCGTCGCCAATATTGACGAGTCGGGTGATCAGTTTGAGGGCATCCTGAAAGCGCGCACCGCCTTCCCGACCGCCTTTCACACCAAACGACAGGATGCCCGATGCACGACCGTTCATGTACTTCTTCGCCAGCGCGTGTTCCGCATGGTCTGGCAAGCCGGCGTAGCGCACCCAGCTTGCCTTTGGATGGCCTTTAAGGAACTCGGCGACCTTCTGGGTGTTTTCGCAGATGCGGTCCATGCGCACCGGCAGGGTTTCGATACCTTGCAGGATCAGGAAGCTGTTGAAAGGAGAAATGGCCGCACCCATGTTGCGCAGGGGTACGACGCGGGCCCGGCCGATGTAGGCCGCCGGGCCGAGCGCTTCGGTATAGACGACCCCGTGATAGGACACATCCGGCTCGTTGAGGCGCTTGAACTTCGTCTTGTGCTCGGCCCATGGGAACTTGCCGGAATCGACAATGGCGCCGCCGATACTGGTGCCATGGCCACCGAGATACTTGGTCAGCGCATGCACGACGATGTCGGCACCGTGCTCGAACGGGCGGCATAAGTAGGGGGTCGGCACCGTGTTGTCGACGATCAGCGGCACGCCGGCGGCATGGGCGATTTCGGCCAGCGCGGCGATGTCGACCACGTTGCCGAGCGGGTTGCCGACCGACTCGCAGAATATGGCTTTGGTCTTGCCGTCGATCAGGGGCTTGAAGCTGGCGGGGTCGCGGTAGTCGGCGAAGCGCACCTCGATGCCGTACTGGGGCAGGGTGTGGGCGAATAGGTTGTAGGTGCCGCCATAAAGCGTGCCGACCGAGACGATGTTGTCGCCGGCCTCGGCAATGGTCTGGATCGCGTAGGTGATCGCCGCCATGCCGGAAGCGAGCCCGAGCGCGCCGACGCCACCCTCCATCGCCGCGATTCGTTTCTCCAGCACGTCGGTGGTCGGGTTCATGATGCGCGTGTAGATGTTGCCGGCAACCTTGAGATCGAACAGGTCGGCGCCGTGCTGCGTATCGGCGAACGCGTAGGACGTGGTCTGGTAAATCGGCACCGCGACCGCCTTGGTGGTGGGATCGGGTGAAAAGCCGCCGTGGACGGCAAGGGTTTCAATTTTCATGGATGACCTCCGGCAAAATGTTGGATATTGTTTTTCTGCCACGAGTATAGCCAGCCTGCGTCTGTCCGCCAGGGTTGAGGTGGATCAATTTGCGATGAAAGCAATCAGTTGAAAATATCAGCGTTTTCTGAAATACGGAGATTTCCGATGACCCCCGAGGAAAAGCAGAAATTGATCGAGCAGGTGTATGAAAAGGCTGCCAAGTACGAGTACGACTACGGTTGCTGCCCGCAATGCGTACTGGCGACCATCCAGGAAACGGTCGGCGGGATCGACGATGCGACGATCAAGGCCGTACATGGGCTGTCCGGAGGAGGTGCACTGATGGCCGAGGGGGCCTGCGGCGCGCTGACCGGCGGTCTGGTGGCACTGTCCGCCAAGTACGGCAGGGATCGGGACAAGCTCGACAAAGGCCGCTACATCAATAACTTCAAGAAGTGCAAGGAACTGGTAGAGCGCTTTCGGACGGAGTTCGGCGGCATCACCTGCGCGCAGTTGCAGGAGCAATTCACCGGGCGCACCTACGACATGTGGAAGGCTGACGAGTACCAAGCCTTTTCCGATGCGCGCGGCCACAAGTGCGCCGATGCCACTGGCAAGGTCACCCAGTGGGTGATCGAGATGACCACGTAAAAGTCGGTACTGGCGGGACGGCAGAACGACAAAAAAGGACAGCCGTGGCTGTCCTTTTAGTGGTGTCGAAGCGCTTTACTTGACGCGGTTCTTGTACTCGTTGGTGCGGGTGTCGATTTCGATCTTGTCGCCGGTGACGACGAAGATCGGCACCATCACTTCGAGGCCGCTCGGCTTGATCCTCGCAGGCTTGAGCACCTTGCCCGAGGTGTCCCCCTTGACGGCCGGCTCGGTGTATTCGACCTCGCGCACCACCGAGTTCGGCATCTCGACCGAGATCGCCTTGCCCTCGTAGAACACCACCTCGACCTGCATGCCATCCTCGATGTAGGGAATGGCATCTTCCATGTTCTCGGCTTCGACTTCGTACTGGTTGTACTCGGCGTCCATGAAGACGTACATCGGGTCGGCGAAGTAGGAATAGGTGCACTCCTTGCGGTCGGGAATCACCTGTTCGAATTTGTCGTCGGCCTTGTAGACCGCCTCGGATGGTGCGCCGGTCAGCAGGTTCTTGAATTTGAACTTCACGACCGCTGCGTTGCGGCCGGACTTGTTGTATTCGTTCTTGGTGACGACGAGCGGGGCGCCGTCGACCATGATGACGTTGCCGGAGCGGAGTTCCTGAGCGGTTTTCATGACGTAAATGCCTGATGTGGAAAAATAAAGCCGCGCATTATAGCCGAGCAGCGCAGAACTTGACCAGATTCGTCGCCAGATCGCCGTGGGCCGCAATCCGCTGTGCCCAGCGCGGCGCATCCGCCGCCCGCGCCGACAGGCGCGCCGCAAAATTTGGCCAGTCGAGTGCTCCCACATCGTTCCAGGCACGGAAAAAGGCGATGACTGCCGCATCGTCGGTGTAGAGATGAAGAAAAGCATCAAGTTTGGTCAGATGTACGTTCCCTGCCTGCGGATAGATTTGCCAGACGAAGGGCCGCTGTACCCATTGGGCGCGCACGAAGGAATCTTCGCCGCGCACGAAGTTCAGATGGCAGCGCGCGAGCAGGGCGTCGTAGTCCGTCTGCGGCAGGAAGGGCAGGGCGGTGAGCTGCAGCCTGCCGCGCTTAGCCGGGAGCGGCGCATTGAGCCACTGCTCCACCTGCCGGCGCGGCAGCCCGTCGCAGACATGGCAGAGGACCGGCTGCTCGCTGTCGCGCCAGGCCGCCAGCAGTGCTGGCAGTTGCGGGTTGTCGTAGCAGAACAGCGAAATTTCGAGCCCCTCTCCGAAAGTCGCCGCTGGCGGGACGGCGAGATCTTTTTCGCGCAACAAGCCGCCTGTCCCCGGCACGAAGCCGGGAAAGAAGAAATGCTTCGCGAGACCGTCCTGCGGCGAAGGAAGCCCGTGGCAACCGGCCACCCAGGCCTCCGCCGAGAGATATTCCAGATTGAGCCAGACCGGCGGTCGCGTGCGCATTGCCACCACATAGCGCGGCGGCAGTTCGCAGGCGAAGGCTTCGATCACGACATCCGCCGGCTCGATGCCGGAGAAATCGCCCTCCCATAGGCAGACGTCCACGATGGTCTGCCCCGGTGCGAGCAGGGCGATGGGTTGCGGATCATCGATCCACAGGCGCACCTGCCAGCCATGTTCCGTCGCCAGTTGCCGAGCCAGACGCCAGCAGACACCCGCATCGCCAAGATTGTCGATGACACGGCAGAAGATGTCGCATGAAACAGGCGGGCAGCTCAAGCGCAAGAAAAGCCCGCACTCATCGGACAGCGATTGTCCACAACGCTCAGTCTTCGGCCAGTTCGCCCAGCAGCAGATCCTGGGCGCAGGTGCGCACGCGACGCGAAGGCTTGATCCGGTAGTTGCCCTCGTTGTCCATGTCCCAAGCCTGGCAGTTGTCGGCCAGATAGCCGCGCAATCCTTCCTTGATGACGCGGCGCTTGAGCTTCGTGTCAAGCACCGGGAAGCAGACTTCTATGCGGCGGAAGAAATTGCGCTCCATCCAGTCGGCGCTCGCCAGGTAAAGTTTGTCGGCGCCATCGGCGTGGAAGTAGTAGATGCGGTGATGTTCGAGGAAGCGGCCGATCACCGAGCGCACGCGGATGTTTTCCGACAGTCCCGGCACGCCGGGACGCAGGCAGCAGACGCCGCGCACGATCAGGTCGATATGCACGCCGGCCTGGCTGGCTTCGTAGAGCGCCTCGATCACCTCGGGTTCGAGCAGCGAGTTCATCTTGGCGATGATCTGCGCCTTGCGGCCGGCGCGGGCGACCTCCGTTTCGTTGCGGATGGCGTCGAGCATGTTCGCGTGCAGGGTGAAAGGCGCCTGCCAGAGATGCTTAAGCGCGCTCGCCTTGCCGAGTCCGGTCAGTTGCTTGAAGACCTCATTGACATCCGCCCCGATCTCGTCGTTGCAGGTCATCAGGCCGAAGTCGGTATAGAAGCGGGTAGTGCGCGGATGGTAGTTGCCGGTGCCGAGGTGAAGGTAGCGGCGGTAACCGTGATCTTCGCGGCGCAGGACGAGCATCAGCTTGGCGTGCGTCTTGTAGCCGAACACGCCATAGACGACGTGGGCACCGGCCTGTTCGAGGCGCGCGGCGATCGACAGGTTGGCTTCCTCGTCGAAACGCGCCATCAGTTCGACGACGACCGTGACCTCCTTGCCTTTTTGCGCGGCGCGCAGCAGATGCTCCATCAGCACGGAGTCGGTGCCGGTCCTATACACGGTCATCTTGATCGCGACGACCTGCGGGTCTTCGGCTGCCTGCTTGAGAAACTCGATGACCGGTGTAAACGACTGGAAGGGATGGTGCAGCAGGATGTCGCCCTTGCGCATCGCCTCGAACATATCGTAGCGCCCCGACAGCTGCTTGGGCAGACCGGGCTGGAAGGAGGCGAACTTCAGGTCCGGCCGGTCGACGCGATCGGGTACCGACATCAGGCGTACCAGGTTGACGATGCCCGGCACCCGGTAAAGATCTTCGCGGCCGAGGCCGAACTGTTGCAGCAGGAAGTCGGACATGACTTCGGAGCAGTTGTCGGCCACCTCAAGGCGCACGCCGTCGCCGAAGTGGCGCTGCGGCAATTCACCCTGCAGGGCGGTGCGCAGATTCTTCACCTCCTCCTCGTCGACGAACAGGTCGGAGTTGCGC
Source organism: uncultured Methyloversatilis sp. (assembly GCA_964395815.1). Lineage (GTDB taxonomy): Bacteria > Pseudomonadota > Gammaproteobacteria > Burkholderiales > Rhodocyclaceae > Sulfuricystis. Next base: position 3,485 of record CAYNCH010000022.1, on the reverse strand, counting down.
GTCACGCGGAACTGGTAGCAGCCGAGCACGTGCATGCCGGTGAACAATTCGCCGACATGGCGGTGCAGGATGGACGAGAGGAAAACGAAACCGTGGGCCACGCCGCTGAGCTCCTGCGGGAGCTGGATGACACGCGGCAGGGCGCGCGGCGCCTGCACGATCGCGGCACCCGAGCTGCGGCCGAAGGCATCCTTGCCTTCGAGCTCGACGGCGAAGTTGAGGCTCTTGTTGAGGACGCGCGGGAAGGGGTGGGCGGGGTCGAGGCCGATCGGAGTGAGGACCGGGATCACTTCGCGGCGGAAAAAGTCGTGAATCCAGGCCTGCTGTGCCTCCGTCCATTCCGAACGCTTGAAGAAGACGATGCCTTCCCGACGCAACGCCGGCAGGATGACGCCATTGAGGAGGGCGTATTGGTCTTCGATCAGGCTGTGGGCTTCCTGGGTAACGCGGCGGAACACCTCCTGCGGGCTGCGCCGGTCGGCGCCGGTGGCATTGCTGCGCAGCTTGATCTGCTCCTTGATGCCGGCGACGCGGATTTCGAAGAACTCGTCGAGATTGGACGAGACGATGCAGAGGAAGCGCAGACGTTCGAGCAGCGGCACGCGCTCATCCGCCGCTTGTGCCAGCACGCGCCGGTTGAAGGCGAGCAGCGACAACTCGCGATTGAGAAAGTGCTCGGGGGGGAAATCGTGCAGTGCGGACATGGGGTTCATGGTGGTGGACCGTGGCGGGTGCGGCAATGATGTTTCATGCAGATTGCACAAGTATGACACGCTCTGGCCAATGCGGCAGCGCCGTCCCGCCAGCGCCGACTTATCCGGGCTGGGCTAGAATCCGCGCACCGCAAACGTCCAGTGTCCCACCGTGGTCCACGAACACGTCGCCGCCGTCGATATGGGTTCCAACAGTTTCCGCCTGCAGGTCGGGCGGATCGTCGGCAACCAGATCTATCCGCTCGACGGCCTCAAGGAAACCGTCCGCCTGGCGGCCGGCCTGACGCCCGAAAAGCTGCTCGACGCCGCTTCGCAACAGCGCGCGCTCGCCGCGCTGGCTCGTTTCGGCGAGCGCCTGCGCGGCTTCGCGCCGGATGCCGTGCGCGCCGTTGCCACCAACACCCTGCGCGTCGCCAAGAACGGGCCGGCTTTCCTGCAGGAGGCCGAGGCGACACTGGGTTTCCCGATCGAGATCATCGCCGGCCGCGAAGAAGCACGCCTGATCTACCTCGGGGTTGCCCATACCCTGCCCAATCCGCGCATCCGCCATCTCGTCGTCGATATCGGCGGCGGTTCGACGGAATTCATCATCGGCCAGAACATCCAGCCGCTGCGGCTCGAATCGCTCTACATGGGCTGCGTGAGCTTCAGCCTGCGTTTCTTTCCGGAAGGGCGCATCGACAAGCGCAGCATGAAGGAGGCCGAACTGGCGGCCCGCCGCGAACTGCAGACCATCGTGCATGCCTATCGTGACGCGGGCTGGGACGAAGCCGTCGGTTCATCCGGTACCGCGAAGGCGATCCGCGACATGCTGCAGCTCAACGGTTTCGCCGATGGCGACATTACGCGCGATGGGCTCGACCGGCTGCGCATGCGCCTGACGCAATCGGGCGCAACCGGCCGTAGCGGGCTGCAGGGCATGCGCCCCGACCGCATGCCGGTGATTCCGGGCGGCGTGGCGATCATGTCGGCCGTCTTCAAGGAGTTCGGCCTCGAGCGCATGACCTTCTCGGAAGGCGCCCTGCGGCTCGGAGTGCTCTACGACCTGCTCGGTCGCTACCATCACGAAGACCTACGCGAAGCGACGACGACCCGCTTCATGCAGCGCTACGAAGTCGATCGGCGCCAGGCGGCGCGGGTCGCCCAGCTGGCGCTGGAGTTTTATCAGCAGCTACGGCCGCAGGATGACATCGCCGAGTCGCCGGCCGCCCAGTTTCTCGGCTGGTCCGCACGGCTGCACGAAGTCGGCATCTCGATTGCCCATTCGAGCTACCACAAGCACAGCGCCTACATCCTCGCGAACGCCGACATGCCGGGATTCTCCAAGCGCGACCAGGCCCTGCTGGCGCGGCTGGTATTGGCGCACCGCGGCAAGCTCGAACGGGTGCAGGCGATGGCGAGCGAGGCGCCCGAATGGCTGCTGATCTTCTGCCTGCGAGTCGCCGCGCTGCTGCACCGGGCGCGCGACGATACGCCGCTGCCGGATATCTCGGTGAGCATGAGTCCGCGCGGCTTTCACCTCCAGGTCGATCGTGACTGGCTGGCGGGCGCACCGCTGACGGCGGCCGTGCTCGACGAGGAAACCACGCAATGGGCGAATGTCGGCATCGAGTTCAGGGTGCGCGCCCGGCGACCGAATGCATGAGCAAGCAGGAAGACAGCGGGGATGGCGCGGGCGCCGTCGTTCAGTGAATCGGGCCGGGCGGGCGACTGGCCCGAGCTGACGCTGGGCGGCCGCTGGACTCTGCGCACCATCGCTGCGGCGGGCCGCGACTGGAAGCGGCAGCTAGAACTGCGGGCGGCCCGCCCCGATCTTTCCTGGAATTGCCTGGCAATCGAAGCGCTCGATTCCGCCGGGGCATTGCTGCTGTGGCGCCTCTGGGGACGCCGGTTGCCCGAGATGCTGCTGATCCAGCCGGCCCACCTGCGCATCTTCGAGCGTCTTGCCGCTATGGCAAACGGCGATGGACATGCCGTCGCTCCACATGGCCGGGCCGACTGGCTGGTGGGTATGGGCGCGCTCATGCTGTCTCTGGTGCGCCATGTGCAGGATGCCGTGATTTTGCTCGGCCAGCTGGTACTCGATGTGATCTACCTGTTGCGCCACCCGATCGATCTGCCGAAGCGCGAGATCTCGGCCAATATCTACAAGAGCGGCGTGCGCGCCATGCCGGTGACCGCGCTGGTCGGCTTTCTCATCGGCGTCGTGCTGTCCTACCTGTCGTCGCTGCAATTGCGGCAGTTCGGGGCCGAGGCCTTCATCGTCAACATCCTCGGCCTCGGCATCATCCGCGAGCTGGGCCCCGTGCTGGTGGCCGTGCTGGTGGCCGGGCGTTCCGGATCGGCGATGACGGCACAGCTGGGCACGATGCGCGTTACCGAGGAAATCGATGCCCTTGCCACGATGGGCGTGCCGCGCAGCCTGCGGCTGATCTTTCCCAAGGTCGTGGCACTCGGCATTGCAATGCCGCTGCTGGTGTTGTGGACCACCGCGAGCGCCCTCATGGGGGGCATGGTCTCCGCGCAGTGGCAGCTCGATATCGGCTATGGTTTTTTTCTCGAAACCCTGCCGCGGGCGGTACCCGTCGCCAACCTGTGGATCGGTCTCGCCAAGGGGCTCGTCTTCGGCATCGCGATACTCGCCGCCGCGTTCCTGATCTCCTGGGCCGCCGAACTGCTGCAGATCGACGTGAGCCAGAACCTCGCGATGGCGCTCGTTGCCCTGCTGGCCGTCCTGCCGGAGTACTCCGTCGACATCTACCTCGCCTTCAC
>CAYNCH010000021.1:9671-12524 GCA_964395815.1 uncultured Methyloversatilis sp. | reverse complement strand
GCTACGGCGGCAACGCGCTGCTCGGCAAGAAGTGCTTCGCGCTGCGCATCGCCTCGACCATGGCGCGCGACGAGGGCTGGCTGGCCGAGCACATGCTGATCCTCGGCGTCGAATCGCCTGCCGGCGAGAAGACCTACGTCGCCGCCGCTTTCCCCTCGGCCTGCGGCAAAACCAACTTCGCCATGCTGATCCCGCCCGAATCCTTCAATGGCTGGAAGATCTCCACCGTCGGCGACGACATCGCCTGGATCAAGCCCGGCCCGGATGGCCAGTTCTACGCGATCAACCCCGAGGCCGGTTATTTCGGCGTCGCACCGGGCACCTCCGAGAAGACCAACTACAACGCGATGGCCACGCTCAAGGACAACATCATCTACACCAACGTCGCGCTGACCGACGACGGCGATGTCTGGTGGGAGGGCATGGGGCCGGCCCCCGCACACGCCATCGACTGGCAGGGCAAGGACTGGACGCCCGAGGACGGCAAGGCCGGCCGCAAGGCCGCCCACCCCAATGCCCGGTTCACCGCGCCGGCCCATCAGTGCCCGTCGATCGACCCGGACTGGGAAAACCCGGCCGGCGTACCGATTTCCGCCTTCATCTTCGGCGGTCGCCGCGCCACCACCGTGCCGCTGGTGTATGAGGCCTTCAACTGGAGCTTCGGCGTCTATATGGCGTCGACGCTTGGTTCCGAAACGACCGCTGCCGCCTTCGGGGCGCAAGGCGTGGTGCGCCGCGACCCCTTCGCGATGCTGCCGTTCTGCGGCTATCACATGGGCGACTATTTCAATCACTGGCTGCACATGGGCCGGGTGGTCGAGCACACGCCGAAGATCTTCTGCGTGAACTGGTTCCGTATGGACGCCGACGGCAACTTCATGTGGCCCGGCTTTGGCGAGAACATGCGTGTGCTGAAGTGGATCGTCGACCGCGTGCGCGGAAAAGTCGGCGCCCGCGAGACGGTGCTGGGCTGGATGCCGAAATTCGAGGACATCGACTGGAGCGGCCTCGACATCGGCAAGGGCGAGTTCGAGGCCCTGACACAGATCGATGCCGATGCCTGGAAGCAGGAACTCGCCGGCCACAGGGAATGGTTCGACAAGATGGGCGAAAAGCTGCCGAAACAGCTGGCGCTCAAGCGCGACCTGTTCGAACTGGCACTGGTCGATTGATTTCCAGAGCACGCCGCATGGAGGGCATCGCGCCCTTCCATGTGATGGAACTGATGGCCAAGGCCCAGGCACTCGAAGCGCAGGGCCGCGACATCGTGCATATGGAAGTCGGCGAGCCCGACTTTCCGACGCCACAACCCATCCTCGAGGCGGCGCAGCGCTTCCTCGCCGGCGGCCATGTGCACTACACCAGCGCACTGGGGCTGCCGGAGCTGCGCGAAGCCATTGCCGGCTGGTATGCGACGCGTCATGGCATCAATGTCGATCCGGCCCGCATCGTCGTCACTGCGGGCGCTTCCGGTGCGCTGCTATTGGCATTGGGCATCTTGACCAGCCCTGGTGACGAATGGCTGCTCACCGATCCCGGCTACCCGTGCAATCGTCACTTCGTGCGTTTTTGCGAAGGCGTCCCGCGTGCCATTCCGGTCGATGCGACGACGGACTATCAACCCAGGGCAGAAAAAGTCGGCGCTGGCTGGACGGCGCGCACGCGCGGCCTGATGGTCGCCTCGCCCGCCAACCCGACCGGGACGCTGATCGACCCGGTACAGCTTGCCACGTTATGGCAGACGGTCCGCAGCCGGGGTGGCACGTTGATCGTCGATGAGATCTATCATGGGCTGACCTACGGAGGAGTCGCAGAAGGCGCGGGGACAAAGGGTGCAGTGGGGCGCTCGGCCCTGGAGATCTCCGACGACCTCATTGTCATCAACAGCTTCTCGAAATACTTCGGCATGACCGGATGGCGTCTTGGCTGGCTGGTTCTGCCTCTGGCACTGGTACGCGATGCCGAAAAGCTCGCGCAGAATCTTTTCATCGCTCCGTCGACCCCGGCCCAGCATGCTGCCCTGGCGGCCTTCCGTCCGGAAACCCTGGATATTCTCGAGGAGCGCCGCACCGAATTTCAGAATCGCCGCGATCTGCTGCTGCCCGGTCTCGTCTCCCTGGGCTTCGATATCGCCACGGTGCCGAATGGTGCGTTCTATATTTATGCCGGGTTGGGGAACCTGGCTGAAGACAGCTTTGCTCTTGCGGAAAGATTGATCGCCGAAGCCGGCGTCGCCGCAACCCCGGGTCTCGATTTTGGCGACAACGCGCCGGAACGTCACATGCGTTTTGCCTACACGGTGAATAAAGACCGTCTCAATGAGGGACTGGTCCGCTTGGCAGAATTTTTACGCTGACAAGGAACCGACAAGGAAGTCTCGCGCGGACCCTTGCCGACCCGAAGAAGAGTACCGAGAGTCCATGCATGAAAAAAAAGGGAGACTGTTGCCAGTCTCCCTTTGTCAGCCGGGTCAAGGCGATCAGGAAGGACGCGAGCCGGTCGGAAATGGCCAGGCAGCCGCCGGATTCAGCGATGACTTGATGCCGGGCGTAGCGGCCGTCGAGGGGGCCGGTGAAGCCGAGGCGGCTGCAGCCTTCTTCGGTGCCGCTGCCTTCTTCACGACAGGCTTGGCTGCGGGCTTGGCCGCTGCGGCTTTCTTCGGTGCCGCGGCTTTCTTCGCTGCCGGCTTCGCCGCAACCGCCTTCTTCGGTGCCGCTACTTTCTTCGCTGCCGGCTTCGCCGCAGCCGCCTTCTTCGGTGCCGCTACTTTCTTCGCTGCCGGCTTCGCCGCAACTGCCTTCTTCGGTGCCGCGGCTTTCTTCGCTGCCGGCTTCGCCGCAACCGCCTTCTTCG
>CAYNCH010000021.1:0-9571 GCA_964395815.1 uncultured Methyloversatilis sp. | reverse complement strand
GCTTCGCCGCAGCCGCCTTCTTCGGTGCCGCGGCTTTCTTCGCTGCCGGCTTCGCAGCAGTCGCTTTCTTCGCCGCCGCCGGCTTCTTGGCTTTCTTCTCTTCAGCCATAGTGAACCTCCATTGCATGTTTGAGGAAAGAATGACAAACAACCCGCCTACAACAGCACGGATTATTCAGCAACGCCGGCGGACCGGAATTGTTGAATTCATGCGCTTTCACAGCCCATCCCTTGGTTTGGGCCGGGCTGCGGGAGCGTCGAATCGGGAAGGAAGATATTGCGCTGTAAGCGGAGGAAAGGGTGCTGGCAGCGAAGTGGATGTCGGGATACGCAACAGCCTGGCTGTGCGTGAATTCAACTTCGCGGGCGATGGTATTCATCGCGACTGCCTGCATGCACCCTCCTCTGGTTGATGTGTCGACCTACTATATCTAGTAGTGCGGCAGCAAAGTGGCACTAATAGTAGTAGCTGTAATTTTTCGATGCAAGATAAATTGCATGCCGTCTATCGCGTGCGCATACCGCGTTGCGACGTTGCCACGCGCCCGCCTTCCACGAGCATCAGCGACGCAATGAGGACGGGATATGAGACCAATCGAAGCAGGGGCCCGGATCGGTTTTTCGACCGGCGGCAATATCGTGGTGGCCAACTGCTTCGACAAGTGGATAACGTTCCTGCAAAGCATTCAACAGACGGACGAGGGAACGGTACTGCGTCTCTTCGTAAGCACAGAAATCATCCCCCTCGAGTTCTATGCCGACAGAAAAGTCATTGCAACGCTCCCGTCCGCGCCAGCAGGAAACACCGGCATGCCAGGCACGCGCCAGGCATGAAACGAGCTGAACGACTGTCCCCTCTCGCCGCACGAAGAAATGTGTCGAAACCCGTTGATGGGCAATGCGGGGAAAATACTCGTGGGCTGCAGGATCCAGCCGGTTGGTAAAAAAGTTCGTCACGGCATCGCCGCAAAAGATCCCTGGCGGCAGGCTGATGGCATGCACGACGACAAGGCAGATCTCGATACCATCCGGACGCAGATCGAAATTGGGAGACACGAGTTGCCGGGCCCCTGTCAGCCAGCCATCGGCGTCGATATGCCACTCCGTATCAACGGGTCGGCTCATTCAATCCCAATCGCTCCATGCGATAGCGCAAGGAACGGAACGTCACTCCGAGCAAACGGGCTGCCGCCGTCCGATTGAACCGTGTTTTCTGCAAGGCATCGAGTATGGCCTTGCGTTCCTGATCATCCAGATAATCCTGCAATGAGCGGCCATGGGCATCTGCCACAAATTCGGCATCGGTAACCGAAGACGAATTGTCCGCACTTTCGCGACCATGATCGCTGTGCGGCACCGTTTCTGCCGGGATGCTGTCTTCTGGCCGCAGATGGAGGTCCTGGACCGTTATGGCACCATTGCCATGCAGCGCCAGCGCCCGCTCCAGTATGTTTTCGAGCTCCCTGACATTTCCAGGGAAGGAATGTGACTTCAGAGCCGCCATCGCCTCCGGGGTAATGGTCGGTACAGGGCCCCCCTGTCCGTCGCACAGCCTCTGGAGGAGATGGGTCATCAGAAGCGGAATATCTTCACGGCACTCACGCAAGGCCGGCATGTGAATCTCGATCACGTTGATGCGGAAGAACAGGTCCTGGCGGAAACTGCCGGATTCGACCATCAGCCTGAGGTCACGATGCGTAGCGCAGAGAATGCGGACATTCACCGGCTCCTCGACTGTGGCACCGACACGACGAACGCGTTTCTCCTGAATGGCCCGCAGCAACTTCACTTGCATCGAAAGTGGAAGATCGGCCACCTCGTCGAGAAACAGGGTGCCGCCATCAGCCGCCTGAAAGAAGCCTTCCCGTTCGGAATCCGCACCAGTGAATGCCCCCTTGCGATAGCCGAAGAACTCGCTTTCCATAAGGTTTTCAGGGATGGCGCCACAATTGACCGCAATGAACGGCTTGTCGTTGCGCACGCTGTCCTGATGGATCAGGCGTGCCGCCAGTTCCTTGCCGCTGCCAGACTCCCCGGACAGGTAAACGGGTGCTTCGCTGCGGGCGACCTTCGCAATCAGAATACGCACCTGCTCCATCGGGAGCGAATTGCCAAGCAGTCCCTGTACCCGCATTTCAGGATTCGCGCGATTATCCGGCAGTGCCAGTGCGGATTTGACCAAGGCGCGTAATTGGGCCAGCGAAACCGGTTTCGACAGATAGTCAAAAGCTCCTGCCTTAAGTGCGGCCACCGCATTTTCAGTGCTGCCATGAGCGGTAATGACGGCTACGGGCAAGGCTGGATATTTCGACTCGATATGACGCACCAACTCCAAACCGTCACCATCAGGCATTCTCATGTCGGTAAGACATAAGCCATAGTGGCCCTTTTGCAGCAGCATGCAGGCCTCATGGACGCTGGCGGCACAATCGCACGCCAAGCCCATGCGCGCCAACGTCATGTCCAAGAGTTCCCGGATGTCCGCCTCGTCGTCAACAACGAGTACCCGCGCAGGCACGCTCAGATCTCCGGCAGATCTTTGTTCTGATCTTGACATGACGCTGCGCATGATAGGCAGAAATGTGCCCCGGTGGAGCTTTCCAGCAAGAAGAGACGTGCCCCATTTGCCTCGCTGAGTTCGCGTGCGATATAGAGGCCCAGCCCGGTCCCGGCTGCACGAGTCGTGAAAAATGGTTCGAATATCTTGTTGCGACCCACTGCATCGACACCAGGACCATCATCGATGAAATGCAAGCTGACACGACCCGTTGCGCGTCCCGACTCAGCGAGGATTTGAATGGCGCCTGCTGCATGAGTGGCATGGCGAGCCGCATTGCTGAGGAGGTTGGAGACGACTCGGTGCAGATGGCCGCGGTCGAAACAAATCATGAAGCCTGCAGGAATTTCCAGTCGAACTCTTATCGTATAGCTGGGTTCTTGTAAGGAAAGCTCGTCCAATAACTGTTGGAGGTAATCATGTACCTCGATTCTCTCTGGGCAGGCACGGTCTCGCCGTCCTACCTCCGTCACTTCAGATACCAGGCGATTCAGACGCTGCGTATTGTCACCGATGATACGAATCAATCGTTCCGTTCCGGGCCCGGGCAAATCATCACCCAGAAGTTCTGCGGCATGGCTGATGGCCGCTAGCGGATTACGGATTTCATGTGCCATGTTGGCCGTTAAACGCCCCAGAGCAGCCAACTTTACCTGCTGCGCCTGCTGCTCCATACGACTGATATCCTCCAGAAAGATGAGCGCGTGGCCTCCCTCTCCAGGCGGTAGAAAGCGGGCTCTCAAGGTCCGGCCGGTTTGCGGAACCAAGAGCACTTTTTCCGACTCGACGCCCCGGTCACGCCGGGCCAGATATTCGCGTGCAAGAGCCGGCTGACTGGCTGCCAGCATGAGTGGAGGAGATGCAGGCAGGCCAAGCAGCAGGGAGGCCTGCGGGTTGTATTGACGCAAACGGGCAGCAGCATCGACAACCAGCACACCGTCCTGCATGTCACGAATGACTTGTTCGTTGATGCGCACCTGATCAGCAAGTTCGACTCCGCGCTTGCGGGCCAACTCTTCATTCACTATCACCTTCCGGGCCAGCAAGCGTGCAGCAATTGCGGATCCGAAAAAACCGATACTGGTCAGCCCGGTACGAAAAAAATCCTCGACATCTCCCAGATACTCCAAGACCCGATAGGACTGCTCCAACAGCAGGGATAGTGTCGCAAGCGCCGCATAAAACAGCACCATGCGGCCTTGGCCTACCAAGCCCGCCCCAGCCAGCACGACCAGCATCATCATGGCAATACCGCTTTTGGCACCCCCGCTTGCGAATAGCAGGAGGGTTAGCAAGAAAATATCGGTGGTCACCTGCATGGTCAATTGCAGATGAAATGCATGCGGCCACCTTAATAGCAGTATCAGGTATGCAAAAGCGGCGGCAAGATAGGCAAGGCTAGTCCAGAAAAACAGTCGCGGGTCTTGCGAACCAACTGCAACTTCTCCTTCGGCAAGCAGGATCGTCCCAAGAAATACCCCCCCCACTATCAATCGATAATAGGAAAAATATTTCAAGGACCGCCATAACGAGCCGTTCTGCTGCGCGTCAGTAACCAAGGGGAGAGAAGCTGATGATTCAGGAGGCATCAAGACGGCGATGCTCGTCACAACAGTAGTAACGACCAGCAACTTGCACAGCCTCTACTTCGGGCACATGAAGTCGGCAATAGCTGCAAGAGACAACTTTCTGCGAAGCATCCGCCTGCCGAGTAACAGACTCGGCAGTCCCCCTGCGCACCCAAAATATCCAATATGACAGGGCAATGACGAGGAGCAGCAGTATCGCTTTTATCAGACCCTCTGATCTAAACAGGTGCGTAATGACGCTGCTGACCGCACCTTTTGCCCTGTAAAGGCATAGATATGGTCGGGGTGAGAGGATTCGAACCTCCGACTCCTGCGTCCCGAACGCAGTACTCTACCAGGCTGAGCTACACCCCGAACTTTGCACATGGCTTTCAACCTGCCATGACAATGATTTGCTATTTACCTTTGTTCAATAACTTCTTGCTACTGCAAAGTCCAGCAATTGTATCAAAGCATTCCGGTATTGGGTATCAGGAAGCACATTGAGGACTTGTCCAGCCATTCTCGTCTCCTCTTTGGCAAATGCCATGGCAGCATCAAGTGCGCCAGTTTCCCTGACGGCCCGGATAATTTCCGGAAGGCACTCACGCCCGCCCTGCTCCAAGGCATGGCGAACTACAGCGGATTGCTGACCGTTTCCGTGTTTCATGACATGAATCAACGGTAATGTTGGCTTGCCTTCGGCCAAATCATCGCCGAGATGCTTGCCGATATTCGATTCTTCTCCAGAATAGTCGAGGACATCATCGACAATCTGGAAGGCTGTTCCGAGATGCATTCCATAGGCGGCCAAACCTGCTTCAACTTCAGGCAAAGCTTTCCCTAAGATTGACCCAAGTCGCGCCGAAGCTTCAAACAACTTGGCAGTCTTGTAGCGGACGACCTTCAAATAGGCATCCACTTCGACGTCTGCATTGTGGCAATTCATCAGTTGGAGTACCTCTCCCTCGGCAATGACGTTGGTGGCATCGGCCAGCACTTCCATCACCCGCATATTGCCCATACCCACCATCATCTGGAATGCTCGGGAGTACAAAAAGTCGCCCACCAAGACGCTGGCTGCATTGCCAAACTGGGCATTCGCCGTTTCCCTCCCTCGCCTCATGGAGGATTCATCGACCACATCGTCATGCAACAAGGTGGCTGTATGTATGAACTCAACAACGGCAGCCAGTTCATGCTGACTACCTTCGCAATAACCGCAAGCGCCGGCACATAGCAGAAGCAGGGCGGGACGCATTCGTTTACCACCACCGCCTACGATGTAGTCTGCAATTTGACAGACCAACGGCACTTCAGAATGCAGTCGCGCGCGCACCACGACGTCAACTGCACGCATGTCGGCATCTATTAGAGAGTAAATGGCGTCGAGATCCAAAATGAAGGCAGTTCGCTGTATCAAACGAAGTGATGTTAGGTATCCAACTGGACACAGTCAATTATTTATCGTAGTTATTGACTACCAAAAGATCGGTCGCTATCATAGCGTGTTCTTCAGCAACTTTTTTGGAGTCCAACACATGTATGCGGTCATAAAAACCGGAGGAAAGCAATATCGTGTTTCCGCCGGCGAAAAAATCAAAGTAGAACAGATACCGGCAGCAGTGGGCGCGGACATTTCCTTGGATGAGGTTTTAATGGTGGGTGAAGGCGAGAATGTGAAAGTCGGTACGCCTGTCATTCCAGGAGCCTCAGTAACTGCCAAGGTCGTTTCCCAAGGCCGCCATCCCAAGGTAAAAATCTTCAAGATGCGGCGCCGTAAGCACTATCAGAAGCACCAAGGACATCGTCAATACTTCACCGAACTAGAAATCAGCGGCATCAATGCCTGATTTGCGCGCAGGAGTTCAACATGGCACATAAAAAAGCAGGTGGTAGTTCCCGCAACGGCCGCGACTCGGAATCGAAACGACTTGGTGTCAAGAGATTTGGCGGCCAACTAGTTTCAGCCGGCAGCATCATTGTCAGGCAGCGCGGTACCCAGTTTCATGCTGGGGAGAATGTAGGCATCGGCAAGGATCACACCTTGTATGCAAAAGCAACCGGAACCGTTCAGTTCGCCTCCAAAGGGGTTGCACAACGAAAGTTTGTGAGCATCATTCCTGCCTCCTGAACCGGATTGTTTTCTTTCTAAGCCCTGTCCGAATAGGATGGGGCTTTTTTCATTTATGACATGAAGTTTTTTGACGAAGCCATTATCTCGGTGTTTGCCGGGAACGGGGGGAACGGCGCTGTTTCGTTCCGTCGAGAAAAATATATTCCTCGTGGCGGACCTGATGGTGGTGATGGAGGACATGGCGGTAACATCGTCATATTGGCCGATCGCAATCTGAATACGCTGATCGACTTTCGTTACACCCGCATCTTCCGTGCAGCAAACGGCGAACATGGTAGAGGCTCAGACTGTTACGGTAAGGGCGGCGGCGACCTGATCCTTAGAGTCCCGGTTGGTACCCTCATCACAAATATCAACACAGGAACTGTCGTAGCTGATCTTGCAGAAGACAGCAACTCCGTAATCGTAGCCAAGGGAGGAAGGGGGGGGCTCGGAAATCTGCATTTCAAATCAAGCACCAACCGCGCCCCGCGACAGTCATCCCCAGGGGAGCAAGGCGAGTCGTTCGAATTGAAATTAGAGCTTAAAGTGCTCGCTGACGTTGGTTTGCTTGGTATGCCAAATGCGGGTAAGTCCACATTCATCCGGGCTGTTTCTGCCGCTCGCCCCAAAGTGGCAGACTATCCTTTCACTACTTTGCAGCCGAATCTCGGGGTTGTAAGGATTGCTGAAAACCAGAGCTTTGTCATTGCAGATATACCAGGACTTATCCGTGGCGCTTCCCAAGGAGCTGGTTTAGGGCATCGTTTTCTCAAGCATCTGGATAGAACCCGCATACTTTTACACCTTGTTGATGCGGTTCCGCTAGACCCATCTGTCAACCCGGTTGAAGAGGCACGCGCCATCGTGGATGAGCTGAGACACTATGATGAAAAGCTTTACGAAAAGCCACGTTGGATAGTACTTAATAAACTTGATCTAGTTCCTGAATCACAGAGGCTTGATCTGATCTCGTCTCTTTCTGAAGAGCTCAAAACTGATGCACCAATATTTGCTGTATCTGCGGCAACTGGTGAGGGGTGTTTACCTTTATGTCAGCAGATAATGCAATTTCTTGAAACAACCAGCCATCATGCGCAAGATCATATCAATCAGTAAGCGGATAGTTGTCAAAGTTGGAAGCGCACTAGTCACGAACAACGGTACAGGTTTGTCATCAGATTTCATCGCTGATTGTGCCCACCAGATATCCTTGCTTCAGCAGTCTGGCCGTCAAGTAATTCTTGTTTCTTCTGGTGCGATTGCAGCAGGTATGCAGCGGCTAGGCTGGAATAAGCGACCGCATGCCATACACGCACTTCAAGCTGCTGCCGCAGTTGGGCAAATGGGCCTAACTCAAGCTTATGAATCCGTCTTCACTAAGCATGGTTTGCGGTCTGCCCAAGTACTTCTAACTCATGATGATTTGACAGATCGTTGCAGGTATCTCAATGCCCGCACCACATTGAGTACACTTCTTGAATTAGGGGTTGTTCCCATCATCAACGAAAATGACACAGTTATTACTGATGAAATTAAATTTGGAGACAACGACACACTCGGTGCGCTTGTTGCGAACTTGATCGAAGCTGATGTTCTGATAATTCTTACCGATCAAAGAGGAGTGTTTACATCAGACCCTAGGCGTGACTTATCTGCAAAGCTGATAGAAGAGAGGGATGCGGAAGACCCTTATTTAGAGTCAGTCGCGGGTGGCGCTGGCAGTGGCATCAGTAAAGGTGGGATGCTAACTAAAATCAAGGCAGCCCAGCGCGCCTCGCGAAGTGGTACGCATACATTGATAGTTAGCGGTAGGGAATCATGCGCCTTGATTCGGGCTGCTAATGGCGATTTTATAGGAACTTTCCTGCGTGCAACAGCCACTCCTTTGGCGGCGAGGAAGCAATGGATTGCTGACCATCTGAGAGTTTCAGGTCAGGTAAGACTCGATTCGGGTGCGGTTTCCGCACTGCAGAATGGCAAAAGCCTTCTTTCGATCGGCGTGACTGAAGTTTCCGGTGAGTTCTATCGTGGTACGGTGATCTCTTGCATTGCACCTGATGGCAACGAAATCGCCAGAGGGTTAAGTAACTATAGCAGTGGAGAGGTTGCCAAAATAGCAGGAAAATCAAGTCAACAATTTGAGGAGCTAATTGGCTATCTAGATGAATCCGAATTGATACATCGTGATAATCTAGTCTTACTTTCTTAGCTAAGGAGGCGCTGAACAAATCATCATTTGATTGAAGATGAGGTAGCTGTAAGAAGTGGAGTCCGACGGATCGTGTAATTTGACGATTTGGAGGACGCAGATGGAACGGACACCGAAGGGGATTTACACGCCGGAGTTTTGGGCGGAGGCGGTCAAACTGGTCGAGACGACGGGGATGTCGGTAGCGCGAGCGGCCAAGCAGTTATCGATGCCGAAGAGTAGTCTGGATTAACTGGGTGTGCGCGGCACGGGAAGGCAAACTGGCCGAGTTCGGCAAAGGGCAGCGGCTGCCGAGCGAACTGGAACTCGAACTGGCACGGACACGCAAGGAACTGGCCGACGCGAAGATGGAGCGGGACTGCTAAAAAAATTTGCGACGTATTTCGCGAAGGAGTACGGGCGAATCGACGAACTGCGACAGCAATATCCCGTGGCGGCGATGTGTCGTGTGCTGGATGTTTCGGAGAGTGGGTATCACGCTTGGCGCAAACGCCCGCTCTCCCCGCGCGCGCAGGCCAATGCCCGCCTGGAAGTCGAGATCAGGGCGGCACACGAGAGAACGCGCCAGACTTACGGGCCCAAGCGACTGCAAGCCGATCTGGCTGATCATGGTATCTGTGTCGGGATTCACAAGATCAAATCTATTTGTCAGCGATCGCCGTAATGGGTCCAGTTGATGATCGGCATATAGGAGCCACTTCAAGATTGCCGTAATGGCGCCAGTCATGGAGGAGCAGTAACGGGCAATTCGGATTTCACAACCGTAAGTCGGTAGCCTTGGCGGCTTTTTTGCCGGAGGGCCGATGAGCAGGAGGAAATTCGAAATGCACCACTACCGACAGGCCCTGATGCGCATGCGTCAGGGCGACTCGGATCGCGACATCGGCCGCAGCCGGTTGATGAACCGGAAGAAAGCCGCAGCACTGCGGCTCCTGGCCACCGAGCAGAACTGGCTGGCACCCGAATAGATGCTGCCGGACGACGCCACGATCCTGGCCGCCATCGGCAACGCCAAACGGGCCAGCGCCACGGTATCGGGTCTGGAACGGTAGGGTTGGACGCATACCCTCAAAACCCGGGGCGATTCAAGAAGCCGAAAGCAAAAACGCCCCGCGTGG
>CAYNCH010000020.1:0-12780 GCA_964395815.1 uncultured Methyloversatilis sp. | reverse complement strand
GCCGGCAGGCCTTCGAGCGCCTTGACGCCGACCGTGCTGTCCTTCCAGCCGGGCATCGTTTCGTAAACAGGTTCGCAGCGCTCCAGTTCGTCGGCACCCACCGGCAGGATGTCGGTCAGTTGGCCATCGAGCTTGTAGCCGGTGCAGATCTTCATTTCCTCGATGCCGTCGAGTACGTCGAGCTTCATCACGCACAGGCCCGACACGCCGTTGATCTGGATCGAGCGCTTCAACGCGGCCGCATCGAACCAGCCGCAGCGGCGCGCGCGGCCGGTAGTCGAGCCGAATTCGTGGCCTTTCTCGGCCATGTGCTTGCCGACCGGATCCTGCTTGTCGATCGCATCGTACAGCTCGGTCGGGAACGGGCCGCTGCCGACGCGCGTGGTATAGGCCTTGGTGATGCCCAGCACGTAGTGCAGCATGCCCGGGCCGATGCCGGCGCCGGTGGAGGCACCGCCGGCAACACAGTTGGACGAGGTAACGTACGGATAGGTACCGTGATCGATGTCGAGCAGTGTGCCTTGCGCCCCCTCGAACAGGATGTTGGCCCCGGCCTTGTGCGCCTCGTAGAGCGAGCGCGGCACGTCGGCGACCATCTTCGCCAGACGCGGTTCCAGCGCCATCGCACCGTCGAATACCTTCTGGAAATCCACCGCCTCGGCGCCAAGGTAATTCTTCAGCACGAAGTTGTGATAGTCGAGTACCTCGGCAAGCTTCTCGGCGAAACGCTTAGGGCGCAACAGATCCTGCAGGCGCAGGCCACGGCGCGCTACCTTGTCCTCGTAGGCGGGACCGATACCGCGCCCCGTGGTGCCGATCTTCTTGGCGCCCTTGGCGGCCTCGCGCGCGACGTCGAGCGCCTGGTGATAGGGCAGGATCAGCGGGCAGGCTTCGGAAATGCGAATTCGTGAATCGGCATCGACACCGGCGGCCTTGAGCTCGTCGAGCTCCTTGATCAACGCGTCGGGGGCCAGCACCACGCCGTTGCCGATATAGCAGGTCACGCCATCGCGCAGGATGCCCGACGGCACCAGGTGCAGCACGGTCTTCTTGCCGCCGATCACCAGCGTGTGTCCGGCATTGTGGCCGCCCTGATAGCGCACCACCGCTTGCGCATGGTCGGTAAGCCAGTCGACGATCTTGCCCTTGCCCTCGTCGCCCCATTGCGTGCCGATCACGACTACGTTCTTGGCCATGTCAGTATTCCTTTAACTTTCAATTAAGGGTTCGATGATCCATTGATTCTCACGGCGCACCAGCCGCCGATCGCAGCCAGCCTCGCGCCAGTTGCCCTCATGACCGGGCAGCGCGGCGATGACGGTTTCGCCGGCAGCACGCAGGCGCTCGACCTCCGCATGCGCCACGGGGTCCTCGGGCCAGGGCGCAAGAATCGCCCCCGCCGCCGGCAACGGCGACGACAGACGCGCCAGTGCGCGCAGATCCAGCGAAAAACCGGTCGCGGGACGGGCACGGCCGTAGCGTGCGCCAATCGAGTCGTAGCGTCCGCCCAGGGCGATCGCAGCAGGGCTGTCGTCGCAATACGCCGCGAAGACGACACCGCTGTGATAGTGATAACCGCGCAGGTCGGCCAGATCGAAAGACAGCGGCAGGTCCGGCAGTTCATCCGCCAGGCGGCGCAATTGCGCCAGGGCGTCGGTGATGGCAGGAAGGGTCGGCAAGCGCTGTGCGGCGGCGATCAGGACTTCCTCGCCGCCATAGAGTTCGGGCAGCGCCATCAGCCCGGTACGTGCCATCTCCGGCAAACCGGCCGTCAATTCGTGCAGGGCGGGGACATCCTTGGCCTGCAAGGCAGCGAACAGTTGCTGGTCGATACCGGGCAGCAGTTCGATGCCGCCGGTCATCGCACGAAATATGCCGACATGGCCCAGGTCGATGCGGCGCGAGGGCAGTCCGGCAAGCTGCAATACCCGCGCCAGCAGGCCGATGACCTCGTGATCCGCTTCCAGGCCGGCGTGACCGTAGAGTTCGGCCCCCAGTTGCAAGGGTTCGCGCGTCGCCAGCAGATCCGCTGGACGGGCGTGCAGCACGCTGCCGCAGTAGCAAAGGCGCGTGACCCCCTTGCGGTTCAGCAGGTGGGCATCGATGCGCGATACCTGCGGCGTGATGTCGGCACGCAGAGCGAGCGTGCGACCGGACAACTGGTCGACCAGCTTGAAGGTACGCAGATTGAGATCGGTGCCGCTTCCGGACAACAAGGCATCGGCAAACTCGAGCAGGGGCGGAGCGACAAGCTGATAACCATGGACAGCGAATTCGTCGAGCAGGCGCCGACGCAATACCTCGACCTGCGCTGCCTCGACGGGCAACAGATCCTCGATCGCCTCGGGCAGCAGCCAGTTATGGACGGCCATTCAAAACCTCAACCAAACAGGGCCATGACGGCGAGGCCCAGGATGATCGAACTCAGCCCGACGAAGCGCAACTGTCCGTCGGTCAGTTCGATGGCACGGCGGAACGTGTCGCGCCAGACGCGCGGCGCGGCGAAGGGCAGCAGGCCCTCGATCACCAGCATCAGGCCGAACGCCATGAGCAGCAGCGACATGAAACGTGCCCTACTTGCCGCCGCCGCGATTGCCGTTCTTCAGGTACTTGAAGAAATCGGCACTCGGATCGACCACCAGCAGGTCGTTCTTGTTGGCGAAACTCTGGCGATAGGCTTCGAGACTGCGGTAGAAGGCATAGAACTCGGGGTTCTCGCCGAAGGCCTTGCCGTAGATGGCGGCCGCCTTGGCGTCGCCCTCGCCCTTGATCTTCTGGGCATCGCGATAAGCCTCGGCAACGATGACTTCACGCTGCTTGTCGGCATCGGCGCGGATCCTCTCGGCTTCGGCAGCACCCTGCGAACGTAATTCGTTGGCGACGCGCTTGCGCTCGGTTTCCATGCGGCGATACACCGATTCGGACACCTCCGGCGGCAGGTCGACACGCTTGAGTCGCACGTCCACGATCTCGATGCCGATGGCGCGTGCGTCGGCATCCGCCTTCTTCTGCACGTCCGCCATGATCTTGTCGCGCTCTCCGGAAACC
The DNA here is from genome assembly GCA_964395815.1 of uncultured Methyloversatilis sp. Lineage (GTDB taxonomy): Bacteria > Pseudomonadota > Gammaproteobacteria > Burkholderiales > Rhodocyclaceae > Sulfuricystis. Next base: position 9,732 of record CAYNCH010000020.1, on the reverse strand, counting down.
ACGTCATGCACCGTACGCCGGCCGAATTCCTCGCGCAGACCGGAGTTCACCACCTGCGACAGCCGGGTGCGCGCCAGGGTTTCGTCGCCGCTGACGGAGATGTAGAACTGCCGCACGTCGGCGATGCGCCACTTGATGAAGGAATCCACCAGCACCGGTTTCTTCTCGGCGGTGAGGAAACGCTCAGGCTCGGTCGAATCCATGGTGAGAATACGCTTTTCGAAAAAGCGCACGTTCTGGATCATCGGCCACTTGAAGGCAAGACCGGGATCCTTGATGACCTCCTTGATTTCGCCAAGCTGGAAGACGATCGCGTACTGGCGCTGATCGACGGTGAACAGCATCGAGCCAGCCGTCACGAAGACCGCGAATACGAGGGCCAGGATGAAAGGCAGGCGTTGCATCAGCGATCTCCCCGTTCGCGCGAAGATAGCGAGCCGCGGGTCGGCACGTCGCGATTTTCCATGGCGGAGGCCGGCGCCGACGGACGCTCGATATTCGGCATCGGTGCGGGTGAGGACCCCGCCGCCTGCATCAGCTTGTCGAGCGGCAGATAGAGCAGGTTGCCGCCACCCTTGGTATCCACCATCACCTTGCTGGTATTGGCATAGATCTGCTGCATGGTTTCGAGATAGAGGCGCTGGCGGGTGACTTCGGGCGCCTTGGCGTACTCGTCGTAGAGCTTGCTGAAGCGTTCCGCCTCGCCCTCGGCCGTGGCGATCAGACGGGCGCGGTAGCCTTACGACTCCTGCAGCAGGCGCGACGCCGTGCCGCGGGCACGCGGAATGACGTCGTTGGCGTAAGCTTCGCCCTCGTTCTTCTGCCGTTCGCGATCCTGACCGGCCTTCACGGCATCATCGAAGGCGGCCTGCACCTGTTCGGGCGGCTGGGTACTCTGCATCGTCACGGCGCGGATCTGGATGCCGGTCTGGTAGCGGTCGAGGTTTTCCTGCATCAGCTTCTGGGTATTGGCGGCGATGACGTCGCGTCCCTCGTAAAGCACGAAGTCCATCTTGTTCTTGCCGACCACCTCGCGGATCGCTGTTTCGGCGGCCTGCATCACCGCGTCGTCCGGATGGCGGTTGTTGAAGATGTAGTCCTTCGGATCCTTGAGCAGATACTGCACGGCAAACTGCACGCTGACGATGTTCTCGTCATCGGTCAGCATCAGGGCTTCCTTCGGCACCTTGTTCTTTTCCGAACCGCGGTAGCCGATCTCGATGGTCCGGACACCCGTGAGGTTCACCACCTCGTGGGTCTGGATCGGCCAAGGCAAGCGCCAGCGCAGGCCCGGCTCGCTGGTTTCGCTGTACTTGCCGAGCGTCAGCACCACGCCGCGCTGGCTGGCATCGACGACGTAGAAACCGCTGGCGAACCAGACGACGAGTACCAACCCCAGCAGCAGTCCGATACCGCCGCCGAACTGGCCGGGCGTCAGGGACGGGAAGGAGGGGCCGCCATTGCCACCGTTATCTCCGCCATCGCCGCCGGAATTGGATGGGCCGCCCCGCTTCTTGCCGAGCATGCCACTCAGGCGCTTGTTGAAATCACGCCACAATTCGTCGAGGTCGGGAGGCCCCTGGTTGTTGCGTCCGCCGCCGCCGCGATTGGGATCGTTGCCCCAGCCGTGGTCATTGAGCGACATCAATATGCCGGTAATCATGGTGTTCGATGTGGGGATGATTTTTCTCTTCTTCAATCGGCGCTGCGAAACGGCGCGACATTTCCGCCAGGGCCGCACGCAGCAGGTCGAGTCCAATGCCGGTACGGGCGCTGACACGGACGCGGACGATGTTATCACACTCGTCGCGCTCGACTCCCGGCCCCACCGCGCCGGCCAGCAGGTCGATCTTGTTCCAGACGACGATCTGGGGAACACCGGCCGCGCCGATCTCCTCCAGCACTTCGGCGACCGCCGCCATCTGCTGCTCTCGATCCGGACTCGCCGCATCGACGACATGCAGCAGCAGATCGGCCTGGGTCGTTTCCTCAAGGGTCGCATGGAAGGCGGCCACCAGCGCATGCGGCAGGTCGCGGATGAAACCGACGGTATCGGAGATCACCACCTGGCAGCCGGAGCGGCCATCGGCCAGTTCGCAGGTCGGTACGTAAAGCCGGCGCGAAGTCGTATCGAGCGTGGCGAACAGCTGGTCGGCCGCGTAGGCGCCAGCCTTGGTAAGTGCATTGAAGAGCGTGCTCTTGCCGGCGTTGGTGTAGCCGACCAGCGACACGGACAGTACCTCGCCACGGCTGCGGCCCTTGCGGCGTACCGCACGCTGCCGTTCGAGCGCCTTCAAACGGGACTTGAGCAGCGCGACGCGCTTGCCGAGCAGGCGCCGGTCGGTTTCCAGCTGTTTCTCGCCGGGCCCGCGCAGGCCGATGCCACCCTTTTGCCGTTCGAGGTGGGTCCAGCCGCGTACCAGCCGCGTCATCTGGTGTTCCAGCTGGGCAAGTTCGACCTGCAGCTTGCCTTCGTGGCTGCGGGCACGCAGGGCGAAGATGTCGAGGATCAGAGTGCTGCGGTCGACGACACGCATCTGGCAGGCGCGCTCGAGGTTGCGCTGCTGGGCTGGCGACAGCTCGTGGTTGAACATGACCAGTTCGGCCCCGGCCGAGGCCGCGGCGGCGACGATCTCCTCGACCTTGCCCTTGCCAGCGAACAGGGCCGGATCGGGACGCGCACGCCGGCCGCTGACGGTCGCAACGGGCTGGGCGCCGGCACTGGTGGCCAGCAGCCTGAACTCGTCCAGACGTTCATCGAAATCGCCAGCGCCGAAGTCCAGCTGGACCAGCAGGGCGCGCTCGCCGGCGGCCGGCCGTTCAAACATCGGCCAGCCCGCCGCTACAGGGCAGGATCACTCGGCTTCGTTGCTGATATTCACCGGGCGGGCGGGCACCACGGTCGAGATGGCGTGCTTGTAGACCATCTGGGTCACGGTATTCTTGAGCAACACGACATACTGGTCGAAGGATTCGACCTGCCCCTGCAGCTTGATGCCGTTGACGAGATAGATGGATACCGGAATATGCTCGCGGCGCAGGGTGTTGAGGAACGGGTCTTGTAGCATCTGCCCTTTGTTGCTCATGATGACCTCATAGGGTTTTGGTTATAGAAGTGCGCGCACTGTAGCCGATTTTCGCGAGACCCGCCAGTTACCACAGCGTCCCCACAACGTCCAAACGCTCGCCCATGCATGCGTCCTCAGCCGCCGGCCAGGGCCTTGAACAGGCCGGACGCGGTCGTCGCCTGTGCGCGCCGTACCGCCAGCACAGACTGTTGTGCGACAAAGTGGTCGCGCTGGGCATCGAGCAATTCGAGGTAGCTGGATACGCCCGCCAGATGACGCGCCTCGACGCGCTGCAAGCGCTCTGCCTGTGCCGCCTCGGTTGCTTGCAGCGCTGCCAATTGGGCCGCGAAGTGCTCGCGCGCAGCGAGCAGATCGGCCACTTCGCGGAAGGCTTGCTGGATCGCCTTTTCGTATTCGGCCACTGCCATCACTTTGCGCACCTCGGCGAGATCTTCGTTGGCCGCCGTCCGGCCACCATCGAACAGCGGCCACTTCAGCACCGGCACGAAGCTCCACGCACCGCTGCCGCCCTCGAACAGGCCGGACAGGGCCGGGCTGGCGCTGCCGGCCAGCAGGGTCAGCGTGATCTTCGGGAAAAATGCCGCGCGTGCCGCGCCGATGTTGGCATTGGCGGCAATCAGCTTTTGCTCGGCCGCCAGCACATCCGGCCGTTGGAGTAATACCTCAGAGGGCAAGCCGACCGCCCGCGCCGGCAGGTCAGAAAAAGTCGGCGCTGGCGGGACGGCGACGCCACTGCCGGCCAGCAGGCGCAAGGCATTTTCGGCCGCCGCCTGCTGCCGCGCCAGGTTCGCCTGCTCCGCCCGCGCTGCCTGATAGGCACCATCGGCCGCCAGGGTGTCGAGATCGGTGGCGAGTCCGACATCGCGGCGGCGCTCGATCAGCCGGCGGCTCTCGGCGCGGCTGTTCACGGTCGACTCGGCCAGGCGGTGGCGGGCCGACAACTCGACCAGGCTGAACCAGGCATTCGCCACCTCGGCGATCAGCGACAGGCGAAACGATTGCTGGGCGAATTCGCTGGCGAAGAAGCTGGCGCGTGCGGCCGTTTCGAGGCTTTGCACGCGCCCCCAGAAATCGAGCTCGAAGGCGCTGATGCCGAGATTGGCATCGTAGCGGCGATTGATCGTCTCGACGCCATTGGCGGTCAGCGCGCCGGGCACCTTGGCCGCCTGCTGCTGCAGGCCGACATCGACGCCGGGCAGGCGGTCGGCACGGGCCAGGCCGGCCAAGGCGCGGGCTTCGTCGACGCGCGCCACGGCGATGCGCAGGTCGCGGTTGTGCTCCAGCGCGGCGGCAATCAGGGTCTGCAACTGCGGATCGGTGAAGTACACGCGCCAGTCACCGTTAAAAGTCGGCGCTGGCGGGACGGCGGTGGAGGCCGCTTGGCCGACCGGCCACTGATCGGGAACGGGAGCCACCGGCCGTTCGTACTCCGGAATGAACGAACACCCCGCCAGCAGCGCGGCGCAGGTCAGGGGCAGGAACTTATTCATGGCGGTCCTCCGCGTGCTGGCGACGCATGTGTCCCGATTTGTCGGGAAAGATTCGACGCACCACGACAAAAAATACCGGGACGAGGAAGACGGCAAGGAAGGTTGCGGTGAACATGCCGCCCATCACGCCGGTTCCGATCGCATGACGGCTGTTGGCGCCGGCACCGGTGGAAATGGCCAGCGGCAACACGCCGAACATGAAGGCGATCGAGGTCATCAAAATCGGCCGGAAGCGCAACCGGCAGGCTTCCAGCGTCGCCTCGATCAGCTCCTTGCCCTGCTCCTGCAACTCGCGCGCGAACTCGATGATCAGGATCGCGTTCTTCGCCGACAGGCCGATGATGGCGATCAGGCCGACCTTGAAGTAAACGTCGTTGGGCAGGCCGCGCAGCGTTACCGCCAGCACGGCGCCGAAGATGCCGAGCGGCACCACCAGCATCACCGCGAAGGGGATCGACCAGCTTTCGTACAAGGCCGCGAGACAGAGGAACACCACGATCAGCGACACGGCGAAGAGGAAGGGCGCCTGCGCACCGGACAGGCGCTCTTCAAACGAGCTGCCCGACCACTCGAAGCCGATGCCGGCGGGCAGCTTGGCCGCTACCTCCTCCATCGCCGCCATCGCGTCCCCGCTCGACCGCCCCGGCGCCGGGCCACCGGCGATCTTCATCGCCGGCAGGCCGTTGTAGCGATCCAGCTTGGGCGAACCGACAATCCACTTCGCCGACGCCAGCTCGGCCAGCGGGATCATATCGCCGCGCCCGTTCTTGACGGGAATCCGCAGGATGTCCTCCGGCGTGCGCCGCACCTCGGCATCGGCCTGCATCTGCACGCGCAGGATGCGCCCCTGGCGCACAAAGTCGTTGATATAGGCGGTGCCCAGCGTCGCCTGCAGCGTGTCGTTGAGCTCGCCCAGATCCACGCCGAGCGCCCGCGCCTTCAACCGGTCGATATCGAGATAGACCTGCGGGCCGGCTTCCTGGCCTTCGGGGCGCACGCCCGCCAGCATCGGGTGCTGCCCGGCCAGACCCAGCGCCATGTTGCGCGCTTCGAGCAACTTGTCGCGCCCCACGCCGCCGCGATCCTGCAGGCGGAAGTCGAAACCGCCAACGGCGGCCAGCTCCGGAATCGGCGGCACGTTGATGGCGAAGATCATCGCCTGCTTGATGCGGAAGAAGGTCATGTTGGCACGCTGCACCACCGAGTCGACGGCGTTTTCCTTGGCCGGCCGCTCGTCCCAGCTCTTCAGCCGCACGAAGGTAATGGCGGCGTTCTGGCCGCGGCCAAAGAAGGAGAAGCCGGCCACGCCGATGACATGCGCGATTTCCGGCTGTTTCATGTAGTGCTGCTCGATGGTCGACAAGACTTCGAGCGTGCGCTCGCGCGTCGCGCCGGAGGGCAGCTGCACGATGCTGAGGAAGTAGCCCTGATCCTCGCTGGGCAGGAAGCTGCCGGGCAGCTTGGCGAAGAACCAGCCGGTGGCCGCCAGGATCGCCGCATAGACCACCAGCCAGCGGCCCGGCTTGCCGAGCATGCGGCGGGTGCTGCCGATATAGCGTTTCACCGTTGCCGCGAAAAAGCGGTTCCACCAACCGAAGAAACCGGTCGAGGGCAATACGTCATCGCGTCCGGCTTCATGCTTGAGCATCGTCGCGCACAGCGCCGGCGTCAGGGTCAGCGCCATCAGCGCCGAGAAGCCCATGGTCAGGATCAGTGTCACGGCGAACTGGCGGTAGATCGCGCCCACCGAGCCGCCAAAGAAGATCATCGGCACGAACACTGCCGACAGCACCACGGTAATCGCGATGATGGCGTTGACGATCTGGCCCATCGCCTTGATGGTCGCTTCGCGCGGATGCAGGCCCTCCTCGCTCATGATGCGTTCGACGTTCTCGACGACCACGATGGCGTCGTCCACGACGATGGCAATCGCCAGCACCATGGCAAACAGCGTCAGCACGTTGATCGAATAGCCGAAGAAATGCAGGCCGATCAGCGCGCCGAACAGCGCCACTGGCACGACGATGGTGGGAATGAAGGTGGCGCGCACGTTTTCGAGGAACAGGTACATCACCAGCACCACCAGGATCATCGCCTCGATCAGCGTCTTCACCACCTCGCGGATGGAAATATCGACGAAGGTCGAGGTGTCGTAAGGCACCATCCACGAAATGCCCTGCGGGAAGAATTTCGCCAGCTCGGTCATGCGCTCATTCACCGCCTTGGCGGTATTGAGCGCGTTGGCCCCCGGCGCCAGGCGCACGGCCATCGCCGCATTCGGCTGGCCATCGACGCGGGCGGTGACGTTGTAGTCCTGCGCGCCGAGCTCGACACGGGCGACATCCTTGACGCGCACCGTGGCACCGCGGGCATCGCTCTTGATGATGATGTTGCCGAACTCTTCCGGGGTATTCAGGCGGCCCTGGGTGATGATCGTGGCGGCATATTCCTGCCCCGGCACGGCCGGCACCTGGCCGAGTTCGCCGGTGGCGATCTGGGCGTTCTGCGCGCGCACGGCCTTGGCAACATCGGCCGGCGTGAGTCCGAAGCCTTGCAGCTTTTCCGGCTTGAGCCAGAGGCGCATCGAGTACTCGGTGCCGAACAGAATCACTTCGCCCACGCCCGGCGTGCGCCGCAGGCTTTCCATCACGTTGGCCGCGGCGTAGCTGCCGAGCGCCACGCTGTCGAGCGTCTTGTCCGGCGAGAACAGCGAGATCACCATCAGAAAGTTACGCGCCGACTTGAGCACCGGCAGGCCCAGGCGGCGCACTTCCTCGGGCAGACGCGGCTCGGCGCGCTTGATGCGGTTCTGCGTTTCGACCGAGGCGAGATCGAGGTTGGTGCCGGCCTGGAAGGTCAGCGTGATGGTGCCGAGGTTCTGCTCGGAGGACGATTCCATGTAGAGCAGGTTTTCGATGCCGTTCAGCTCCTGCTCGATCAGCGCGACGGCGGTTTCCTCGATCACCTTGGCCGAAGCGCCGGGATAGGTGATGTTGATCGACAGCGCCGGCGGCGCCACCGCCGGATAGCTGGCCACGGGCAGCTGGCGCAGCGACAGGTAGCCGCCCAGCACGATGATGATGGCGATGACCCAGGCGAAGATGGGCCGGTCGATGAAGAATCTGGGCAGCATGGCTTACTTCTTCTCGGCTGCTGCAGCGGGGGCAGCGGACGGGGCAGCGGGCAGTGTGGCCAGCAACGGGGCGCCCGGCTGCCACGGCACGGCTTTCACCGGCGCGCCCGGCTTGGCCTTTTGCAGGCCATTGACGATCACCACATCGCCCGGCTTGAGGCCGTCGCTGATGATGAAATCAGCCCCAGCCATGCCCCCGGTCTTGACCGGCCGCGCCGCCACCTTGCCTTCGCCATCCACCGTCATCACCATCTGGCCGATCGCACCGCCCAGCACCGTGCGCTGTGGCACACGGATCGCCGCGTCGAGCTGCGCCTGCGGAAAACGCACGCGCACGAAGGTGCCGGGCAGCAATTCGCGCCGTGGATTGGGAAACTCGGCACGCAGGATGACCGCGCCGCTGTTCGGGTCGACCGCCAGATCGGCGAATTGCAGTTTGCCTTTCTCAGTGTAGAGCGAGCCGTCTTCCAGCACCAGTTGAACCTCGGCAGCATTGGCCTGCTTTTGCTTGCCGGCCTTGATCGCCTGCTGCAGGCGCAGCATGTCCGAATAGGTCTGGGTGAATTCGACGCGGATCGGATGCAGCTGCTCGATGGTCGCCAGATGCGTTGCCTCGCCCTTGCCGACCAACGCGCCCTCGGTCACCAGCGCACGGCCGATGCGGCCGGAAATCGGCGCTGGCGGGACGGCGTTTTCGAGGTCGAGCCGGGCCTTGGCCAGCGCCGCCTCGGCCTGCTTGACGCGCGCCGCTGCGGCATCGAATTCCTGCTGGCTCACTGCCTTGATGTCGAGCAGGGGTTGGTAGCGATCAAACACCGCCCTGGCCGCCGCCAGGTCGGCCTCCGCAGCCGCCGCCTGGGCCTGGAAGGTGCGCGCATCGATGCGGAACAGCGGCGTGCCGGCGGCGACATCGGAGCCTTCGGCGAACAAGCGCTGCTCGACCACCCCTTCGACACGTGCCCGCACCTGGGCGGAACGCACCGCCTGCAAGCGCCCCGGCAGATCCTGGGTGATCGTCGCGCTGCCGGTGGCGATGGTGATCACATCCACCTCGGGCGGGGGCGGCGCTCCGGCACCGCCGGCCGCAGCCACGGGTGCATTCGGTTTGTTCCCATCGCCGCACGCGGCAAGCAGCAGGGCAACCAGCAGCGGGGTCATTCTTTTCATTGCATGCTCCATAGGGCTCAGGGCGCAAACGCGCGGAGAAAACATTCGACGATCCGGGTTGCCTCGTCCGGATGGGGAGGGGAAATACGTGCGGTTGAAAACAGACGGCAGCTGCGTTCATCGCCCGTCAGCATGGACAGCAGCATCGAGACGGCGAACTCCGGATCGTCGCGGCGCAGGTCGCCACGCTTCATCGCGTCCTGCAGCAACTCGCGCAAGCGTGCCGCCGTGTGTCGTGGCCCGGCCTCGTAGAAGGTCGCAGCCAGGTCCGGAAAGCGCGGTGCTTCGGCGACCAGCATGCGGTACAAGCCCAGACCGGTCGGCGACAACAGCCGTTCGCGATAACGCACGGCAAAACGGGTCAGTCGAGCGCGCAACGCCTCATGATCCTCGCCCAGGGCCACCATGAATTCGGCGGTCGACTGGCGGATCACTTCGGCGAACAGGTCCGCCTTGCCGGGAAAGTGGTTGTACAGCGTCTGCTTCGCCACCCCGGCGAGTGTCGCGATGCGATCGACGCTGACGCCGTATCCCTCGGCGACGAAGGCCGCCGTGGCCGCCTGCATCAGGCGCAAATGGCAGTCGCCTGCGACGGCGGCGGAAGTGGGATGCGGACAGGCGCGTGGCATGGCTGGATTTGGCGAGGCTCGGGCTCCGTGACTAGACTGCGCAGTCTACTTTCGGTCGAAGAGATGTCAAGCCGGGCAAATGTAAGGGCATGTAATCGCACCTAGCGCTTGAGCCGCGCGAAGGCTGCCGCCATGGCCCCCGCCGCTTCCGGTGCACGCTGAGAGTGCTGCTGCGCCTGGTGACGTCGCATGTCGCGCGTGCTTGCCGGATGATGGTCGGCGGG
>CAYNCH010000019.1:0-13019 GCA_964395815.1 uncultured Methyloversatilis sp. | reverse complement strand
CTGCTCGTTGAGGTAGTACTCGCGCTGGCTCTTCTCCATCTGGCGCTTGACGCGACCACGGATGCGTTTTTCGACCTGCAGGATGTCGAGTTCGGTCTCGAGTTGGGCGAGCAGTTTGTCGAGCCGGTCATCGACGCTGACCATTTCGAGGATCTCCTGCTTGAGCTCCAGTTTCATCGGCAGGTGAGCCGCAATGGTGTCGGCCAAGCGACCTGCTTCCTCGATTCCTGCAAGAGAGGTCAGGATCTCGGGCGGGATCTTCTTGTTCAACTTAACGTACTGATCGAATTGCGCCAGAATGGTGCGACGCATCGCCTCGATCTCGTGGCTGCCGCGTTCATTCGAGACGATCGGCTCGATCTCGGCAGCAAACAGCGACTTTCGATCTTCCACACGCAAGATGCGCGCCCGTTGCGTACCTTCGACCAAAACTTTGACAGTGCCATCGGGCAGCTTGAGCATCTGCAGGATATTGGACACACAGCCGATCTCATAAAGATCCTCGGCATCCGGTTCGTCCTTGGCAGCGGATTTCTGCGCGACAAGCAGGATGCTCTTGCCGGCCTCCATTGCCGTTTCAAGCGCCTTGATGGACTTTGGCCGTCCGACGAAGAGCGGAATGACCATGTGAGGAAATACCACCACATCGCGCAGCGGCAGCAACGGGAGCAGATTGTTTTCCAGGCTTAGTTCGAGTTCGTCAGACATGGACGCTCTTTCTCTGTTGGTTGGCTTCTATCATGCCAGATTGGGGCGGCAGGAAGGGATTCAAGCAGCCGTCCTGCGGCGGCCGACTTTCTGTTGCAGCCTGAAACTCAGTTGGAGCCTGAAACCTTGGGCTGGTCAGCGTAGATCAGCAACGGCTGAGTACCGGACTCGATCATGGCCTCGTCGATCACCACCTTGGCGACGGACTGCATGCCGGGCAGTTCATACATCGTGTCGAGCAGCACATTTTCCATGATCGAACGCAAACCCCGCGCACCCGTCTTGCGTTTGATGGCCTTTCGTGCAATTGCCTGCAAGGCAGTGGGACGCACCTCAAGTTCCACGCCTTCCATAGCAAAAAGCTTCTGATACTGCTTGGTCAGCGCATTCTTCGGTTCGATGAGAATCTTGACCAGGGCTTCCTCGTCAAGTTCCGTCAGGTTGGCCACCACCGGCAAACGCCCGATGAGTTCGGGAATCAATCCATACTTGACCAGATCATCGGGTTCGACCTGGGCGAGCGTCTCGCTCAGACTCGTATTCGTCTTGCTTTTGACCTGTGCACCAAAACCGATGCCGGCTTTTTCGGAGCGATCCTGGATAATCTTGTCGAGGCCGTCAAAGGCTCCACCACAGATGAACAGGATGTTGGCGGTATCGACCTGGATGAAGTCCTGGTTCGGATGCTTGCGCCCGCCCTGCGGCGGCACAGCGGCAATCGTCCCCTCGACCAGCTTCAGCAGCGCCTGTTGTACACCCTCGCCGGAAACGTCGCGGGTGATCGATCGGTTCTCGCTGCGGCGCGAAATCTTGTCGACCTCATCGATGTAGATGATGCCCTGCTGTGCCTTGTCAGCTTCATAGTCGCATTTCTGCAGCAACTTGGCGATGATGTTCTCGACATCCTCGCCGACATAGCCGGCCTCGGTCAGCGTCGTGGCATCGGCGATGACGAAGGGTACGTTCAGCAGGCGGGCCAGGGTCTGGGCCAGCAAAGTCTTGCCCGAACCGGTCGGTCCCACGAGAAGGATGTTGCTTTTGGACAGCTCGACATCGTCCTTGCCCGTCTTGCTGGCCGGTTGGCTGCGCAAGCGCTTGTAATGGTTGTAGACGGCGACGGAAAGAATCTTCTTTGCTTGCTCCTGCCCGATGACATACTGGTCGAGCACGGCCCGGATTTCGGCCGGGACCGGCAGGTCGCGCGTAGACTTTTCCGGCTCCTCGGCCGCACTGTCGTCACGGATGATGTCGTTGCACAGATCGATGCACTCGTCGCAGATGAACACCGACGGGCCGGCGATCAACTTCTTCACCTCGTGCTGGCTCTTGCCGCAGAAGGAGCAGTACAACAATTTTTCAGAGGTGCCCTTCTTTTCCGCCATCGTCGTTACTCTCCGTTGAGGTTGCTGTTCAAGCTGCGTCTTCGCGACGGGTCAGCACCTTGTCGACCAGGCCATATTCGACGGCAGATTCGGCCGACAGGAAGTTGTCGCGATCGGTATCGCGCTCGATGCGCTCGATCGGCTGCCCGGTGTGCTTTGCCAGCATTTCGTTGAGGCGCTGCTTGAGATAAAGAATCTCCTTGGCGTGGATCTCGATATCCGAGGCCTGCCCCTGGAAACCGCCCATCGGCTGATGGATCATCACGCGCGAATTCGGCAGGCAATAGCGCTTCCCCGCCGTACCCGCGGCCAGCAGGAAGGCCCCCATCGACGCAGCCTGACCGATGCACAACGTCGACACATCGGGCTTGATGAACTGCATGGTGTCGTAAATGGCGAGGCCGGCTGTTACCGAGCCCCCCGGCGAGTTGATGTAGAGGTAGATATCCTTGTCGGGATTCTCGGACTCCAGGAACAGCAGCTGGGCGACGACCAGATTGGCGGTGGTGTCGTTCACCGGGCCGACCAGACAGATCACACGCTCGCGTAGCAGGCGCGAATAGATATCGTAGGCACGTTCACCACGTCCGCTGGTTTCGATAACCATCGGCACCAGGCCGAGCGCCTGAGGGTCTGTGTTACGCATGGCTTCGCTGGCAGGCATGCCGTGCATCATGCCGCATTCCCCATCAGCTCGTCAAAAGCGACGACGACTTCGCTGACCTGCGCATTTTCCAGCACCCAATCCACGACATTGTTTTCCATCGCCAGCGCCTCGGCTTCGGCCAGGCGCTGCGGCTGGCTGTAATACCAGCGCACGACCTCCTGCGGATCCTCAAAGGTGGCAGCAAATTCGTCGACCACCGCGCGGACCTGCTCGGGCTTGACGTGGAGATCCCTGGCGCGCACCAGTTCCGCGACGATCAGGCCAAGCTTGACGCGCCGGGCGGCCTGGTCGGTGAACCAGCTGGCCTCGACCGGCATGTTCTTCATTTGCGGATTCCGCTGCTGCAAGTCGCGCAGTGCGTTCTCGGCCATCTGCTGAGCCTCGGCCTGCACCATCGCGGTCGGCACGGCAATCGGGTTCGCCTCGACGAGGATGTTCATCGCCTGCTCCTTGACGCGGGCACGCAGGCGCTTGGCAACCTCGCGCTCCAGATTGGCACGCACTTCGGCCCGCATCTTGTCGAGATCGCCGTCGGCGATACCCAGCTGGCGGGCGAACTCGGCATCGACCGCGGGCAGCTGCGGCATCTCGACCTTCTTGACGGTCACGGTGAATTGCACCGTGGTCCCGGCCAGATCCTTGGCATGGTAGTCATCGGGAAACTTCACCTCGAAGGTCTTTTCCTGCCCTTCGGTCGTCCCCACCAGGGCGGCTTCGAAATCGGGAAGCATCATGCCGCCGCCGACGAACACAGGGTAGTCGGTCGCTGTCCCGCCCTGAAAGACCTCGCCATCCTTGCGGCCAGTGAAATCGATCACCAGGCGGTCGCCGTTTTCGGCTGGACGGCCAGCGGGAACATAGTTGGTACGCTGCTTGCGCAAGACCTCGATAGTTTTGTCGACTTCGGCATCGGTGACCGCCAGCATCGGCTTCTGCACGGCGTGCGCGTTGACCTCGGCAATCTGGAACTCGGGGAATACCTCGAAGACGGCGGTGAACTCCATGCGGGTCGCGTCGGCGGCCTGCTTCGGCTCCAGTCGCGGCTGGCCGGCGACTCGCAAGTTCTGAGCGCGGATCAAGTCGTTGAAAGCCTTTTCGACGGCGGCGCCGATAGCCTCCGAACGCGCCTGCGCACCATGCATCTGGGCCACCATCTTCATCGGCACCTTGCCCGGACGGAAACCGGCCAGCTTGGCGGTCCTGGCGATGCGCTTGAGCTGCTGCTCGACTTCGCGCTCGATCTCGCTCATCGCCACGGCCATGTCGATGCGGCGCTCCAGCGGGTTGTTAGCGGCGGGCGCGGTCTGGGTGTCCTGGGTCGTTTCCATGAAGAATCCTTGAAATGAAGCGAATGTGATTGAGTTGAGCGTTGGTGCGAAGGGAGGGACTCGAACCCTCACAGGTTTCCCCGCTGGAACCTAAATCCAGTGCGTCTACCAATTCCGCCACCCTCGCAGGATCGGAGATTCTACCGAATTCGCTCCTATACTGACGACCGATGGCTACCGACCACTACCGGGATCACTACGAGAATTTTCCCGTTGCTTCGCTGTTACTGCCCGCATCCCTGCGTCCGGCGGTCGTGGCCATCTATGCCTTCGCCCGTTCCGCCGACGATTTCGCCGACGAAGGTGATCTGCCGGCGGAACAACGCCTGCACCGGTTGGCGGAATACCGGGACGAACTCGACCGTATCGAACGGGCCGAACCGACCGCACACCCGATCTTCCTGCGCCTGCGACCGCATATCGAACGCTACCGGTTGCCACTGCAGCTGTTTCGCGACCTGCTCGATGCCTTTGCCCAGGATGTCGTGAAAGATCGCTATGCCGACTTCGCCGAATTGATTGACTACTGCCGGCGTTCGGCCGATCCGGTCGGCCGGCTGCTACTCCACCTGTTCGATGCCGCGACGCCGGAAAACCTGGTGCGCTCCGATGCCATCTGCTCCGCCCTGCAGCTCATCAACCATTGGCAGGATGTCGGCATCGATATCGACAAGGGACCCCGCGGTCGCGTCTACCTGCCGCAGGAAGACCTGCAGCGCTTCACGGTGACCGAACGCAATCTCGTCCGCCGTCACGCCACCGCCGACTTTCGCCGTCTGATGGCCTTCCAGGTCGACCGGGCGCGTGCGTTGATGCGGTCGGGCGCCCCGCTTGGCGCCGACCTGCCGGGTCGCATCGGCCTCGAAATCCGCGCCATCGTCGCCGGCGGCCTGCGCATCCTCGACAAGATCGAGGCCGTCGACTACGACGTCTTCGCCCGGCGTCCGGTGCTGGGCATCCTCGACTGGCCGCGCATTTTCCTGAAAGCCGCGTTGCGATGAGTCCCGACGACTACTGCGCGGACAAGGTCAGGGCCAGCGGCTCCAGCTTCGCGGCGGGCTTTCGCTTTCTCGACCAACGCCGGCGGCAGGCACTGAATGCCCTCTACGCCTTCTGCCGCGAAGTCGACGACGTGGTCGACGACTGCAGCGACCCGGCGGTTGCCCGTGCCGGACTCGAATGGTGGCGCGGCGAAATCGCGACGCTCGATGCAGGGCGGGCCACCCATCCGGTCACGCAGGCACTCACGACGGCACGCCGGCACTTTTCCCTGCCGGTCGAGCAGCTTGCGGAGATCATCGATGGCATGCAGATGGATCTGGAGCAATCCCGCTACGCGGATTTCACGCAGCTGCAGCTCTACTGCCATCGCGCCGCCGGCGTCGTCGGCCTGCTGGCCGCCGAGATTTTCGGCATCACCGACCGGCGTACGCTGAAATACGCCCACGCCCTCGGACTGGCGTTCCAACTGACCAACATCATCCGCGATGTCGGCGAGGATGCCCGGCGCGGTCGTATCTACCTGCCGCAGGATGAACTGGCCCGCTTCGGTGTCGCGGAGCAGGACATTCTCACCAGCCGCTACACAGGGGCTTTCCGCGACTTCATGGCCTTCCAGACGGAACGCGCCCGCGAACACTATGCGCGTGCCTTCGCCAATCTTCCGGCAGCCGATCGCCACGCCCAGCGTCCCGGCCTGATCATGGCCGCGATCTATCGCCGGCTCCTCGACGAGATCGAAATGGATGGCTATCGCGTGCTCGATCGCCGCACCACTCTGACGCCGCCGCTCAAGCTCTGGCTGGCCGTGAAGACATGGCTGGCGACCTAGACCCGGGCGCACGCATCGCGATCATCGGCGCCGGCTATGCCGGTCTCGCCTGCGCGGTGGAACTCGCTGACGCCGGCATCGGTGTCGATGTTTTCGAAGCCTCGCGCACACTCGGCGGCCGGGCCCGCGCCGTCCGGCTCGATGGCCTGACGGTCGATAACGGCGCGCACATCCTCGTCGGCGCCTATCGCGAAACCCTGCGGCTGATGCAGAAAGTCGGCGCTGGCGGGACGGCCCTGCAACGCAAGCATCTCCATCTCGAATTTCCCGGTCACGTCAAAGTCGCCGCTCCGCCCCTGCCCGCTCCGCTACATCTGGCCTGGGCGCTGCTCGCCGCCCGCGGCCTGAGCTGGAAAGAAAAGTTCGCCGCGATCCGCTTCATGCGCCACCTGCAGGCACAGCGCTTCCGACTCGCGGCCGACATGAGCGCCGCCGACCTTTTCGCCATCCACCGCCAACCCGAGCGCGTGCGCCGCTTTCTCTGGGAGCCGCTTTGTCTCGCCGCCCTCAACACCCCCGTGGCGACTGCCTCGGCACAAGTCTTCCTCAACGTGTTGCGCGACAGCCTGGCAGCCGATCGCGCGGCGTCCGACCTGTTGCTGCCGGGCACGGATTTCTCGAACCTGTTTCCGGAACCGGCCGCGCGCTTCATCGCGGCACACGCTGGCCGCCTCTTTCGATCGACCCGCATTCATGCGCTGGAAAAAGTCGGCGCCGGCTGGACGGCAACCGGTAGCCAGCCATATGGCCCCTACGCACAGGTGGTGCTGGCCGTCGCGCCGGTTCACCTCCCGCACCTGCTCGCGCCCCATACGGAATTCGCCCCGCTGCTCGCGCAAGTCGCGCACTTTGCCTGGCAACCGATCGCGACCTGTTATCTCGCCTATCCGGGGGATGTGCGGCTGCCCTGCGCGATGCTCGGCGTGACCGACGGACCGGCCCAGTGGCTGTTCGACCGCGGTGCGCTATGCGGGCAGCCCGGCCTGCTTGCGGCGGTGATCAGCGGCGACGGTCCGTGGCAGGATCTCGGCCATGCCGCCCTGGCGACAGAAATACACCGCCAGATCGCCCGCCTGCTCCCCGATCTGCCCGCGCCGCACCGACACCATGTGATCGAGGAAAAACGGGCTACCTTCGCCTGCACGCCAAGCCTGCTACGCCCATCCACCGCAACGGCCGTGCCGACCGTCTGGCTGGCCGGGGATTATGTGGCTGGCGACTATCCGGCGACGCTCGAAGGAGCGATACGCAGCGGCATCTCTGCCGCCGGACACATCAAGAATGCCCTCAGTCGAACCTGAACAGCTTGTAGAAGCCGGCCAGCTTGAAGGCGTTCAGCACATCGCCTCGACAATTGACGAAAGCAAGCGTCTTGCCGCACTCCTTGAGTTTCTCGCGCCAGTACAGCATGCCGCCCAGCGACAGGCTGTCGATATAGTCGAGCCGGCCGCAGTCGATCACGATATCCTGGCAATCCCGCTGCATGAGCGTGTGCATGGCCGCACGGAAACGGGTGACCGTCACCGAATCGAGCCAGCCTGCCAATTCGAGCCGGGTGCGACCGGATTCTTCGACGACATTGACTTCGAAATGAGTGGCGGGCAGCATGGCGAGCACCTTCTGGATCAAAACCAAAAATCATAGCACCGCTCTATTGCACCGCAATGCCACCACGCACACTCATTCTATTCAACTACGACTGGGATCGCGTCGGCTTCGCGCGCTGGTCGCGTGAGTTTCCGCACGACTCGGCAGGCTTCGACCTGTTCAGTTTTCCCAGCAACGCGCGGCTGGCCGGTTTCGACCTGGAACGCTTCGTCGATCGACTGGCCAGGCAGGCGAAAAAACGCGGCTGGCAGGCCGTCGTGTCCAATCATGAACAGTTCGGCGCCCTCGGTGCAGCGCTGCTGGCCGAGCGCATGGGCTGGCCGGGCACGCCGGTGACTGCAGTGCTGGCCTGCCAGCACAAGCTGCATGCACGACAGGTGCTGCAGGATGTCTGCCCCGAGTCGAATACGCCCTGCGCCGTGCTGCCGGCACGTTATGGCGACCCGGCGCCCTCATTGCTGCCTGATGGGCTCGAGTATCCGCTGTTCATCAAGCCGGTGAAGGCCGCCTTCTCCGTGCTGGCTCGGGTGGTGCATGACCGCGCCGAACTGCATGAGATGACGCGCTTCGGCGCCTGGGAGTTATGGGTGATCCGCCATCTGGTCGAACCCTTTGAGCGCGTTTCGCGAAAACGCCTGCCGCAGGCCGGCACCGCGCATCGCCTGCTGATCGAGCAGCCCGTGCGCGCGGACCAGTACAACCTCGACGGCTATGTCTTCAACGGAGAATTCCGGCCCATTGGTGACCATGGAGGCATCGTCGCCTCGATCATGTATCCGGGCACACAGGCCTTCATGCGCTTCGACTATCCCTCCTCGATTCCGGCGGAGGGCGCCGCGAAAGCCATCGACACGGCCCGGCGTTTCCTGCAGGCGGTGGGCTTCACCCACGGCCTGTTCAACATGGAGTTCTTTTACGATGCCGCCACCGGCAAATTGACGGTGATCGAATTCAATCCGCGCCTGGCGGCGCAGTTTTCCGACCTCTATCTGCGTGTCGATGGCATCGACCTGCACCGGGTCGCCCTCGAACTCGCTTATGGGCGCGACCCGGCACGGCTGCCGAAAGCGCGACCGACGGCCGGCATGGCGGCCAGCCTCGTCTATCGCGCCTTCGCCCCCGACGAAGTCCCCGCCATGCCGAGCCGCGAACGCCAGGCGGCCTTTCATGCCGCCTTTCCGGATGCACTGCTGTTCCGCTTTCCCAAGCCGCGCGGCTCGATGACGCGCGACTTCAAGTGGCTGGGCAGCTACCGCTATGGCATCGTGCATCTCGGCGGTGCCGATCGCAGCGACCTGCTCGCGCGCTGCCAAAGCGCCAGCGAGCAGTTGGGCTGGACACCGCCCTGCCGCCATGGCCAACCCGACGTGCATGACCTCAACACCTTGATTTCAGAAACCGCATGAAACTGCAACTGATCCAGATCCACCACGCCGACCCCCAGGCCATCCGCGCCGAACTGCTCGCCGGCCTGTCCGCACCGGTCGCCCATATCGCGCCCAAATATCTCTATGACGCCCTTGGCGCACGCCTGTTCGCCGCCATCACCGAACTGCCCGAGTACTACCCGACGCGCACCGAGGCCGCCATCTTCACCGCCCATGCCGAGGCGATGGCCGGGGTGCTGCCGGCTTTCGACACGCTGGTCGATCTCGGTGCCGGCAACTGCGAAAAGGCCGCCCGGCTGTTTGCCCCCTTCCACGTCAGGCGCTACGTCGCCGTCGATATCTCGGTCGACTACCTGCGCGATTCGCTCGACATCCTGCGCCGCCAGCATCCGCACATGGAACTGATGGGCGTGGGCCTCGACTTCTCCGCCACGCTCGTCCTGCCGGCCGAACTCGGGTTGGGACCGGGGCCCCGACTGATGTTCTATCCCGGGTCGAGCATCGGCAATTTCACCCCGGACGAGGCACTTGGTTTCCTCAAGCAGGTGCACGCGGCCGCTCAGGGTGGCGGGCTGCTGATCGGTGTCGATCTCGTCAAGCCGGCCAACGTGTTGGAACCGGCCTACGACGACCCGCTGCAGGTCACCGCCGCATTCAACCGCAACCTGCTGCGCCATGTATGCCGTCTCGCCGGCGCCGACTTTTCGCTGGACGACTGGCGCCACGTCGCCTTCTTCAATAGCGCCGAATCGCGCATCGAGATGCACCTCGAAGCCGTGCGCGATGTCCGTATGCGCTGGCCGGAAGGCACCCGTGCCTTTGCCGCCGGCGAACGCATCCACACCGAGAACTCCTACAAATGGCGCATCGAGGACTTCGCCGACCTCCTGCAGCAGGCAGGATTTCGCGGACTCCGCCATTGGACCGACGAGCGCGACTGGTTCGCGGTGTTTCTCGCCATGGCATAAAAACCTGACCCTGGCAGCGAACAAACAAAGTCGAACAAATAACATCTTGACTTTTTGTCCAGGACAAATATATTGCGTCCATGGACAAAACAAACGTACCAAACCTCGTCCGCTCCGGCCATAGCCTCAGGCTTTTCTGGCTATCCGGAATTGTTGCCGGCTTGACCACTCTGACTCTCTCATCGCTTCAGCGTCACTTTGTCATGGACGATCAGGCACGGATGCACGGTACCAAACAGGCAATCGCCAATGGATTAACCCATGCCACACGCTGCCCGCATGCAGACATTCATCAGCGCGCTTAGCCGGATGGCGTTAAAAATCATAGTCTTCACGAAGTTCCACCGCAGTACCCACGTCAAAAGCTGATTCAAACGTAATCCCTTTCCCCAAGGAGACTTCCATGTTCGTGCCCTACTACCCCGATCTCATCAAAGTAGCCGAAGAAATGAATGTCGAAATCCTGGAGTCCTACGTTCCCGACAGCCATCTTCACCAAATCATCAACAACCCCGTCACCGAGGGAATCGACGAGGGCTGACCCTCCCTCTGCCCTGTCGTAACCCGTCGGGGAGCGCACGCGTGCTCCCCTTTTTTCTGGAAGAAACCCATGCCGACCCTGTTCTCCCCACTGCGCTGCGGCGCACTAGACGCCCCCAACCGCATCTTCATGGCCCCCCTGACGCGCTGTCGCGCCGGTGCCGGGCACTTGCCGAATGCCCTGATGGCCGAGTACTACGCCCAGCGCGCCAGCGCCGGCCTGATCATCGCCGAGGCGACCATGGCCATGGCTGGCAATTCCGCCTTCTGGAAGGAACCCGGCATTCATTCCGCCGCGCAGGTGGCGGGCTGGCGGCTGGTCACCGATGCCGTCCATGCCGCCGGCGGCCGCATCTTCCTGCAGATCTGGCACGGTGGCCGCGCCTGCCATTCGCTGCTCAACGACGGCGCGCAACCGGTCAGCGCCAGCCCGATCGCGATTCAGGGCGACGGTGTCTACACCCCGAAAGGCAAGCAGCCCTACGAAACGCCGCGTACCCTGCGCGACGACGAACTGCCCGGCATCGTCGCCGGCTTCCGGGCCGCGGCCGCCAACACGCTGGCGGCGGGCTTCGACGGCGTCGAGGTGCATGCCGCGAACGGCTACCTGCTCGATCAATTCCTGCGCGATGGCTCCAACCAGCGCAGCGGTCCCTACGGCGGCCCCCGCGAAAATCGCGCCCGCCTGCTGCTGGAAGTGATCGACGCTATCAGCGCCGAGTGCGGCAGCGACCGCGTCGGCGTGCGCATCTCGCCGCTCAACAGCTTCAACGCCATGCACGACAGCGATCCGGTCGGCCTCGCCACCTGGCTGGCCGGGCGCCTCGACGAGCGCGGGCTCGCCTACCTGCACCTCATGCGCGGCGACTTTTTCGGCAAGCAGAGCGGCGATGTGATCACCCCCGTCCGCGCCGCGTACCGTGGCGTGCTGGTCGGCAACATGGGCTACACGCCGGCGGAGGCCGAGCAGGCCGTGGCCGACGGCCTGGTCGATGCCGTCGCCTTCGGCGTGCCCTTCCTCGCCAATCCCGACCTGCCCGCCCGCATCCAAGCCAAGGCGCCGCTGAACGAGGCCGACCAGGCGAGCTTCTACACCGCCGGCGCGAAGGGCTACACCGACTATCCGGTGTGGCAGGGCTAGACGAAACGGCGGGACCAGCCGAGACAAGGCGTTGCGCAGATGATCTTCAACCGGCTGCCCGGTTTCCCATCGTATCCGGCGGGCCTGGAGCGTGTCGTGTTGCGCCGCCTGCCTGGCTGGTGGCTGTTCGGCACGCTGATGCCGATCCTGCCGGTGCTCGTTGCGCGAATCCCGTTCGCGGCATACGACGAACGCCGTCTCGCCAGCGCCGACATTTGGGTGGCCAGTCTCGTCATCCTGCACTGGACGGTGCTCTTCACCGTCGGCATTGCCGCCTTCATCGTCATGGTGATGAAAGGCCCGGCCTATGTCGCCGACCCCTATCCGCTGGCCGAAAAGAACGATGAACGCCCCTGAACTTGCGTTGCAAATATCGCCAGAACCCCTTCCCGGCCGGGCGATACCCAGCGGCCGCATGGCACGGATGGCCCGGCTGGGCAGTCTCGCCACCGGGACCGCCGGCAACATGGTCGGCGCAGGCCTGCGGCAGGCCGGCATGGCGCTCGGCTTTGATCCCGAGTATTGGCACACCCCGCCGGCCGACACCCTCTTCCTCCACCGCAAGATCGGTGGACTCTACCTGCTCGCCGCCCGCCTGCAGGCGCGCGGCGACCTGCGTACGCTATTTCAAGCCCATCACCCCGCGGGAAAGGCGCTCATCCCATGATCAACGCAACGTTGCGACTGACCCGTACCGCCGACGACGGTGCCGAAATGTTCCGCAAGTATTTCCTGATCGCCGACTTTGGCGACGTGCGCCAGCAGGGCAAGGCGAGCATTGTGCCGCTTTCGGTCGGCGCCCCGATGCCGGCTGACGACCATCTCACCGTGCGTGGCGGGGAAAAGGAGGCGATGCGCGCCGCGGTGGATGTCGTCAGGTCGTTGGCGGGCAACGAAGGCTTCGCCGCCACCATCGATTTCGACCTCGGTTGAGTGGCAACTGGTGCCGCAGCCGATTGACGCCCGGCTAGCGCTGGTAGGTTCCCACCAGGCGGTTCATGGCGATGACGTGGGGTTCGACCTTGGCCATCAGTTGCCATAAGGTCAGGCCCGGTTCGAAGTCCAGTTCCCGATCGAGCGCCATCAGGATGAAGAAGTAATGATGCACGCCATGTCCGGGCGGTGGCAACGGTCCGCCGTAGCCGGGTTCGCCAAAGTCACTGACCCCCTGCGTTCCTGCCGAGGTGCCTTCGGCCAGGTCGGTGAGCGTGGCGGGCAGGTTGTAGAGGACCCAATGCACGAAACCATAACTTCCGACGGAAGCCAGAGGGGCGTCCGGGTCATGGCAGACAAGCGCGAAAGACCGTGTTCCCGCGGGCACGTTCGACCATTTCAGGTGCGGCGAAAGATTGTCTCCATCCTTCGCACACCGTTTGGGAATGGAACCCTCGGGAGCAAACGAATCGGATCTGAGCTGCAGCGGCGAATGGCGTCCGCCCAGTCGGATGTCCACGACAC
>CAYNCH010000018.1:0-13613 GCA_964395815.1 uncultured Methyloversatilis sp. | reverse complement strand
CAACGTGGTGCCGGCCTTGCCTTCCATGTCGCCCCGTCGCAGCAGGTCGGACAGGTAGCCGCGCGCGGCGTTGTCGATCAGTTCCGCGGCCAGCGAGAGTTTACGTGGTTCGAATACACCGACGACGACGCAGGCCGTCCGCTGCTTTTCCGGGCTGCCACTCTTTATGCTAAATTCCACCGCACGCTCCTCGGGATCGAGAAAACATGAAGTTTAAGCAATTTTTTCCAATTGTCCCGGGTTCGACGGCGAATTCGCAATTTTCGATTCCGGTCAGACGATGATTTTCCAGCGCGCCGCGCGGCGCGAATTTGCCCAGACGGCCGTGGCGGTATTCGTCGCGCTGTTCGCCATCCTCCTGACGACCCAACTGATCCGCCTGCTGGGCCAGGCGGCGGGCGGGCGCATTGAATCGGAATCCGTTGCGGCCATGCTGGGCTTTGCCGCACTCAACTATCTGCCGGTGTTGCTCTCGCTGACGCTGTTCGTGGCGGTCCTGCTGTCGTTATCGCGGGTCTATCGCGATTCGGAAATGGCGATCTGGTTTTCCTCGGGGGTCTCGCTCGTCGCCTGGATTCGTCCGGTCCTGCGTTTCGCCCTGCCGATCGTGCTGGCGATCGCGGTACTGGCGCTGTTCCTCTCGCCCTGGGCGTTGAACAAGCGTGCCGAGTACCAGCGGCAGATGGATCAGCGCGATGATGCCGCCAGAATCAGCCCCGGGGTGTTCCGGGAGTCGGCACAAGGGGACCGGATATTTTTTGTCGAAGCCATCGATGCTGACTCCGGGCCGAAAGACCGGCTCAAAAATGTGTTTGTCAGTTCGATGCAGCATGGCCGACTTGGTGTGATGGCCGCTGCGCAGGGACAGACAGAAATTGCCGCCAATGGCGACAAATTCATAGTGCTCTCGCAAGGACGTCGCTACGAAATCATCCCGGGTTCCAGCGAATACCGGGTCATGGAGTTTGCCCGCTACGCGATTCGCATGGAAACGGCCGAAAGCCTGAATGTCGAGACCACGGCGAAGCACTTGACGACACTTGAACTGCTGCGCATTCCCAGCCCTGCCAATCAGGGTGAGTTGCTCTGGCGTGTCGGGGTGCCGCTCTCGGCGCTTGCGCTGGCGCTGCTGGCGATTCCAATGTCTTTCGTGAATCCTCGTGCAGGCAGAACCAACAATCTGATTTTTGCGTTGCTGACATTCATGATTTACAGCAACCTGCTCTCGGTCAGTCAGGCCTGGGTGGCGCAGGGGCGTATGCCGTTTTCTGTCGGCATCTGGGCTGTTCATGTGGTGATGGGCGTGGCGCTGGTGGGACTGTTCTGGAAACGACTGGCGGTTTATTCGATTTGGCAGCGGCGGAGATGACATGGCGCTGAAAGTTTTTGAGCGCCATCTTGGCCGCGAACTCTATGGCGCGACGCTGTTGGTACTGGCGGCATTCCTCGCCCTTTT
This sequence comes from uncultured Methyloversatilis sp., assembly GCA_964395815.1. GTDB lineage: Bacteria > Pseudomonadota > Gammaproteobacteria > Burkholderiales > Rhodocyclaceae > Sulfuricystis. Next base: position 12,157 of record CAYNCH010000018.1, on the reverse strand, counting down.
TGCCTTTTTTGACCTGATCCATGAAATGGAGGATGTCGGCAAAGGCAATTACCGGTTTCACGATGCTCTTGTCTATGTCGCCCTGACCTTGCCCGGTCGTGCCTACGAGATATTGCCGATCGCCGTACTGATCGGTTCCTTGTATGCCCTGACGTTGCTGGCGCGACACTCCGAAATTACCGTGTTGCGTGCTTCGGGTCTGTCGACGGCGATGCTGTTGATGACGCTGGTTCGAATCGGCTCAGTTTTCGCGGTCGTCACATTTATTGTCGGCGAGTTTGTGGCTCCACCGGCAGAGCGGTCTGCCCAGCAACTGCGCTTGACGGCCATGAGCAAACTGGTGGGCCAGGAGTTCCGCTCCGGCCTGTGGGTGAAGGATGGCCTGTCGTTCATCAACGTCCGGGATGTACTGCCCGATGCCAGCTTGCGGGGCATTCGCGTGTATGCCTTTGATGAAGGCTATCGTCTGCATTCGGTCAGCGAGGCGGACCGCGGCCGTTTCGTCCCGCCCGGCCACTGGCAATTGACGGGTGTCGTGCGTACCGATTTCAGTGCGGACCAAACCCGCGTAACGCGCGAGGAAACGGTGCAGTGGGCCTCCGGCCTCAATCCGGACATCCTGTCGGTTCTGCTGGTCGTGCCCGAGCGCATGTCGCTAGCGAATCTTTACCAGTACATCCGCCACCTGAGCGACAACCGACAGAAGACCCAGCGCTACGAGATTGCCTTATGGAAGAAGCTTGTCTATCCCTTGGCAACGCTGGTGATGATGGCGCTGGCACTGCCGTTTGCCTATGCCCACGATCGCATGGGTGCGGTGAGTGTCAAGGTGTTCGCCGGCGTGATGCTGGGCATTCTTTTCCATATGCTGAACGGGCTGTTCTCGCACCTGGGCGTCATCAACAGTTGGCAACCGCTGATGGCCGCCGTGACGCCGAGCGTCATGTTCCTGCTGGCGGCGGGTTCGATGCTGTGGTGGGTGGAGCGAAGATGACCCGCGTGCCGGCCAGCCGATCGTGCAGGAACTGCCGGTCGCGGTCGAACAGTGCCCAGAACAGGCCTGCACCGTAGAACAGCAGGCAGGGCCAGGATAAAAAATAGCGGAGGACGAGTTGTCCGGTCGTGGGCCTGGCACCGTTGCACCCCACCAGCTTGATTTTCCATGTCTGCATGGCGAGCGTTTGCCCGCTGTACCGCCAGTAGCCGACAAAATAGGCGCCCAGGACCACGAAGACATGGATGACCAGCATGGGGCCCGGCAGGATGATGTCGAGCCCCATGCCAAGGGCGAGGTGGGGCAGCATGAAGCTGACCGACAACACGCCGAGGACGAGCAGGGATTCGTAGAGCAGGCTGGCGCAGCGGCGACGCAGACCGGCGCGTTCGTGCCCGTGCCCGCAGGCGCTCATGGTCAAGGCCGGATCTTTTGCCGTAGTTGCTGATTGGCTGGTGTGGCCGGAGGGAGGGTGCTCGTGGGCGGGCGGCGGACGGCTTCCGCCTGCAGGCGTTTCTTTTCCGCATCGGGCAAGGCCTTGTAGTCCTCCCAGTTCTGGCGCAGGGCATTGCGCTGTTCCGGGCTGACATTTTGCAGGGTCTTGAATTTCTCGCGGGCCTGTCGCCGCTCTTCCGGCGCGAGCCGGGCCCAGTCGCGCATGCGATTTTGCATGCGCAGTTGCTCATCCGGGTTCATGGTGTCGTAACGCGATGCGATCCCCAGCCACTTTTTCCGCCGATAGGGTTCCATGGCATCCCATTCACCCGCAAGCGGGGCGAGGGCGTGGCGTTGCTTGGACGAAAGTTGCGACCAGCCGGGTTGTGCCAGTTCAGGTACTACCGCTCCGACATTGGCCGCGAGGCACCCGAGCAGGAACGGGACTAACGTGCGGAGTGTGCGTAGTGGGAAAGCCATGCCTGAAAACCGGGGTCGAGATATGCCTTGGGAGGAAGATCGTCGGCGAGCAGTGCAGTATCGATGGCTTCATTCTCGCGTGCCTGCTCGAAGCCATTCCAATAAAAAGCGGCACCCATGCCCAGCCACAGGGTGAGGATCATAAGCACGGTACGCCATGGACGACCGTTTGTGACCGGGCTGTGGCCGAGAAGCGCCGTCCCGCCAGTGCCGACTATTGGCGACGAGGGAAGTCCCATGTTGCAGTGCCGGTCAAGGGCACGGACACGCATCGCGCGCAAGCGTTCGGCGATGAGCGGGTCGAGGCCCATGTTGCCTTGATCGAGCAGATGACAGATTCGACGGGCAAATTTTTCTTCTGGATTCATGGTCCCTCCTGGGGACGAATGCCTTGCGCGGAAAGCGCTACCGCCAAGGCGTGGGTGGCACGCGAGCAGTGGGTTTTGACGCTGCCTTCAGTGCAGCCCATCACCGTGGCGGTCGCGGCGATGTCCAATCCCTCCCAGTAACGCAGCAGAAAGGCTTCGCGTTGACGCGGGGCCAGTGCATGCAGGGCCTCCTCAATCCGGTCCAGCGTCTCTTTCTGCAACAGGGCTGCGTGTGGCGATGCGAACGGTTGAAGTTCGGGGGCGACTTCCAGCGCCTCGAGCGGATCGGAGTCTTCGTCGTCCGGGTATTCCAGGGTGGAAAGATTGACCGTCTGCCCCGCCCGGGTGCGGGTGCGTCGATAATGATCGCGAATCGCGTTTTGCAGGATACGCTGGAACAGCAGGGGAAGTTCCGGGGCCGGCCGGTCACCATAGTGTTCGGCCAGACGCATCATGCTGTCCTGGACGATATCGAGTGCGGCGTCTTCGTCACGTACTGCGAAATGGGCTTGCCGGAAGGCGCGACGCTCCGCGCCAGCAAGAAAGTCGGACATTTCGGAGCGGGAGGCCAAGGCAGGTGTCGTATCGGGGTGGTCGTGAAGCCTTGACCAGTCACGGGACTGTCAAGTATCGTTGCACGTTTCGGGCGAGGCCCGCATAACGTAATAAATAGCGGATGGATCAAAAATAATGCAACTGACGGGCGCGGAGATTGTAATCAGGTGCCTCCAGGAAGAAAAGGTCGAACACGTGTTCGGCTATCCTGGCGGCTCGGTATTGTTCATTTACGACGAGTTCTTCAAACAGGACCAGATCAAGCACATTCTGGTCCGGCACGAGCAGGCGGCGGTTCATGCCGCGGATGCCTACTCGCGGTCGTCCGACAAGATCGGCGTGTGTCTGGTGACGTCGGGTCCCGGCGTCACCAATGCCGTGACCGGCATCGCGACGGCCTACATGGACTCGATCCCGATGGTGGTCATCACCGGCCAGGTGCCGACCCAGTACATCGGCCAGGATGCCTTCCAGGAAGCCGACACCGTGGGCATCACCCGGCCCTGCGTCAAGCACAACTTCCTCGTCAAGGATGTCAAGGATCTTGCAGTTACCATCAAAAAGGCCTTCTACTTGGCGAAGACCGGCCGGCCTGGTCCGGTGCTGGTCGACATTCCGAAGGACGTCACGGCGCAGAAGTGCGAATTCCACTATCCGAAGTCGATCTCGATGCGTTCCTACAATCCGGTGGTCAAGGGACATACCGGGCAGATCAAGAAGGCCGTGCAACTGTTGCTCGATGCCAAGCGGCCGATGATCTATACCGGCGGTGGCGTGATCCTTTCGGATGCAGCCGACAAGCTGACGAAGCTCACCCGCCAGCTCGGTTACCCGATCACCCAGACGCTGATGGGCCTGGGCGCTTATCCCGCCACCGACCGCCAGTTCCTCGGCATGCTGGGCATGCACGGTACCTACGAGGCGAACATGGCGATGCAGAATTGCGACGTGTTGCTGGCTGTCGGCGCCCGCTTCGATGACCGTGTGATCGGCAACCCGGCGCATTTCGGCGAGATTCCCCGCAAGATCATCCACATCGATATTGATCCGTCGTCGATCTCCAAGCGCGTGCGTGTGGATGTGCCGATCGTCGGCAACGTGCCCGACGTGCTGGACGAGATCCTCAAGCAGCTTGAGGTCGTCGAGGGCAAGCCGGACGGCAAGCATCTCGCCGCCTGGTGGAAGCAGATCGAGGAATGGCGCGGCAAGAACTGCCTCAAATACAAGATGACCAAGGACATCATCAAGCCCCAGTTCGTCGTCGAGAAACTCTATGAGGTCACCGGCGGCGATGCCTTCATTACTTCCGACGTTGGCCAGCACCAGATGTTCGCTGCGCAGTACTACAAGTTTGACAAACCGCGGCGCTGGATCAATTCGGGTGGCCTCGGCACCATGGGCTTCGGCCTGCCGGCCGCGATGGGTGTGCGTTTCGCCAACCCCAAGGCGACAGTGGCCTGCATCACGGGCGAGGCCTCGATCCAGATGAACATCCAGGAAATGTCGACCTGCAAGCAGTTCCGCCTGCCGGTGAAGATCGTCAACCTCAACAACGGCTATCTTGGCATGGTGCGCCAGTGGCAGGCGATGTTCCATGGCAACCGCTACGCCGAGTCCTATGTCGACGCCCTGCCGGATTTCGTCAAGCTGGCCGAAGCCTACGGCCACGTCGGCTTGCGTATCGACAAGCCGGCGGATGTCGAACCCGCGCTGAAGGAGGCCTTCGGCAAGCACAAGAACGAACTCGTTTTCCTTGACTTCATCATCGATCCCGAAGCCAACGTCTTCCCGATGGTCGCGGCGGGCAAGGGTCTGTCCGAAATGATCCTGGCGGAGGAGCTCTGATCATGCGCCACATCATTTCCATCCTGATCGAAAACGAATCCGGCGCCCTGTCGCGCGTTTCCGGCCTGTTCTCCGCCCGCGGCTACAACATCGAGTCGCTGACCGTCGCGCCGACCGAGGATGCTTCTCTGTCGCGCATGACGATCGTCAGCATCGGCTCCGACGACATCATTGAGCAAATCACCAAGCAGCTCAACAAGCTGATCGACATCGTCAAGGTGGTCGACCTCTCCGAGGCAGCGCACATCGAGCGCGAGCTGATGCTGGTCAAGGTCCGTGCCACCGGCAAGGACCGCGACGAGATGAAGCGCGTCGCCGACATCTTCCGCGGCCGCATCATCGACGTCACCGAGTCGTCCTACGTCATTGAGCTGACCGGCAACACCGCCAAGCTCGATGCCTTCCTCGATGCCATCGACCGCTCGCTGATTCTCGAAACCGTACGTACCGGCGTCTGCGGCATCGGCCGCGGCGACCGCATTCTCAAAGTCTGAACATATTGTTATCCAAAGGAAAATCATGAAAGTCTATTACGACAAGGACGCCGATCTCTCCCTTATCAAGGGCAAGAAAGTCACCATCGTCGGCTACGGTTCGCAAGGCCATGCCCACGCCCAGAACCTCAAGGATTCCGGCGTCAAGGTTACCGTCGGCCTGCGCAAGGGTGGCGCCTCATGGGACAAGGCCAAGAAGGCCGGTCTCAAGGTCGAGGAAGTCGCCAAGGCGGTCAAGGATGCCGACGTCGTCATGATGCTGTTGCCCGACGAGACCATTCCGTCCGTCTATTACGCTGATGTCGAGCCGAACATGAAGAAGGGCGCCACGCTCGCCTTCGCCCACGGCTTCAACGTGCATTACAACCAGGTCGTGCCGCGTGCCGACCTCGATGTCATCATGGTCGCGCCGAAGGGTCCTGGCCATACCGTGCGTTCCGAATACCTGCGTGGGGGTGGCGTGCCTTCGCTGATCGCTGTTTACCAGGACCAATCCGGCAAGGCCAAGGATGTCGCGCTGTCCTATGCGGCAGCCAATGGCGGCACCAAGGGCGGCGTGATCGAGACCAACTTCCGCGAGGAGACCGAGACTGACCTGTTCGGCGAGCAGGCCGTGTTGTGCGGCGGCCTCGTCGAACTCATCAAGGCCGGTTTCGAGACGCTGACCGAAGCCGGCTATGCGCCCGAGATGGCCTACTTCGAGTGCCTGCACGAAGTGAAGCTGATCGTCGACCTGATCTTCGAAGGCGGCATTGCCAACATGAACTATTCGATCTCGAACAACGCCGAGTACGGCGAGTATGTGACTGGACCCGAAGTCATCAACGACCAGTCGCGCGCCGCGATGCGCAATGCCCTCAAGCGCATCCAGAACGGCGACTACGCGAAGATGTTCATCCTCGAAGGCCGCACCAACTACCCGGCCATGACCGCGCGCCGCCGCCTGACCGCCGCCCACCCGATCGAGCAGGTTGGCGAGGAACTGCGCGCGATGATGCCGTGGATCAAGGCCAAGGCCCTGGTCGACAAGTCGAAGAACTAAGCCCACGGGCGGGCTAACTCCCGCCCCATGCCATGCCCGACTATCGCCCCCGCAAGACTTTGTTCAACCCGGAATTGCGCCGGCGCGGCATCTACATCCTGCCGAACCTGTTTACGACGGCGGCGTTGTTCTCCGGCTTCTTCGCCATCGTCCAGGCCATGAACGGCAAGTTCGAAGTCGCCGCAGTGGCGATTTTCATTGCAATGGTCTTCGATGGCCTTGACGGACGCGTTGCCCGGCTTACGCACACGCAAAGTGCTTTCGGTGCCGAATACGACTCGCTGTCCGATATGGTGTCCTTCGGCGCTGCACCGGCACTGGTGATTTATGTCTGGGCCTTGAAAGACATGGGCAAGCTGGGCTGGATCGCCGCATTCATCTATTGCGTTGGTGCCGCCCTGCGGCTGGCGCGCTTCAACACCAACATCGAGGTTGTCGACAAGCGTTACTTTCAGGGGCTGCCCAGTCCGGCTGCCGCTGCGCTGGTTGCCGGCTTGGTCTGGGTATTGATCGACAACGAGTGGAGCGGGGCGGAAGCCCGTTGGTATGCCTGCCTGCTGACCATCTTCGCTGGTGTGACCATGGTGACCAACCTGCGTTACTACTCGGGCAAGGACATCAACTTGCGCAAGAGCGTGCCTTTCATGATGGTGGTCGCTTTTGCGCTGGGCTTCGCCCTGGTGTCGAGCTATCCGCCCGGCGTGTTGTTCGGCTTGTTCCTCGCCTACGCATTGTCCGGCTACGTGCTGGGTGCGATGGACTGGTCCAACCGCCGGAAACGTGCCGCGCGCGGAGTGACTCACGGAGACTGACGATGAGCAAGGAACGACTGCTGATTTTCGATACCACCCTGCGCGACGGCGAGCAAAGCCCTGGTGCGGCGATGACGCGCGAGGAGAAAGTTCGCGTCGCCCGCCAGCTGGAGAAAATGCGCGTGGATATCATCGAGGCCGGGTTCGCCGCCGCCAGCCCCGGCGATTTCGAGTCGATCCGTGCCATCGCGGAAGCGATCAGGGAGTCGACGGTCTGCTCGCTGTCGCGCGCCAACGAGAACGATATCCGCAAGGCCGGCGAGGCGATACAGCCTGCAGCGCGCGGCCGCGTGCATACCTTCATTGCCACCTCGCCGATCCACATGAAGATGAAGTTGCGCATGGAGCCGGAGCAGGTGATCGAGCAGGCCGTCAAGGCGGTGCATTGGGCACGGCAATTTACTGACGACGTCGAGTTCTCGCCCGAGGATGCCGGCCGGTCCGAAACCGACTTTCTCTGTCGTGTGCTCGAAGCCGTTATCCAGGCCGGCGCGAAGACGGTGAATATCGCCGATACCGTGGGTTACAACATCCCCCAGGTGTGGGGCGAACTGTTCCGGACGCTGCGCGAGCGTGTACCGAACTCGGACAAGGCCGTGTGGTCGACGCACTGTCATAACGACCTCGGCCTGGCTGTCGCCAACTCGCTCGCTGCCGTCCTCAACGGGGCACGGCAGGTCGAGTGCACGGTCAATGGTCTTGGCGAGCGCGCCGGCAATGCGTCACTGGAAGAAATCGTCATGACGGTGCGGACGCGCAAGGACCTGTTCCCGGTCGAAACCGGTATCGACACGACCCAGATCGTGCCGGCTTCCCGCCTCGTCTCGCAGATCACCGGCTACGTGGTGCAGCCCAACAAGGCCATCGTCGGTGCCAACGCTTTCGCGCACGAGTCAGGCATTCACCAGGATGGCGTGCTCAAGCATCGTGAAACCTACGAGATCATGCGCGCCGAGGACGTGGGCTGGCACGCCAACAAGCTGTCCCTCGGCAAGCTCTCCGGCCGAAATGCCTTCAAAACCAAGCTCGCCGAGCTGGGCATCGAGCTGGCGAGCGAGGAAGCGCTCAATACCGCCTTTACCCGTTTCAAGGAACTGGCGGACAAGAAGCGCGAGATCTTCGACGAGGATCTTCACGCCATCGTTTCCGACGAAATGGTGACGCCCGAGGTCGAACACTACAAGCTGATTGCTACCCGTTTCCATTCCGAAACCGGCGAAGCGCCGCGCGCCGAACTGACACTGTCGGTCGGTGGCGTCGAAAGGCAGGCGCAGGCGACCGGCAGCGGGCCGGTCGACGCGGCCCTGCGGGCGATCGAGAGCGTAGCCAACAGCGGTGCGGAGCAGCAGCTCTATTCGGTGAATGCCATCACGACGGGCACCGATGCGCAGGGCGAGGTGACGGTGCGTCTCTCGAAGGACGGCCGTATCGTCAATGGCCAGGGAGCGGATACTGACATCATCGTCGCTTCTGCCAAGGCTTATCTCAACGCGCTGAACAAGCTGCACTCCGGGACCGAGCGGGTCAATCCGCAGCTTTAGCCCGCTGCTGCGGCCCGGGGAAAAGTCGGTGCTGGCGGGACGGCGCGTACCTCCCTCAGTCCGCGCCATTTCTCATGCCTCTCACCCCCTTCCGCCTCGTCGTCAGCATCGTGCAGCGCTTCCATGTCGAACGTTGCATGCAGACGGCCGCGGCGCTGTCTTTCACGACATTGCTCGGTTTGGTCCCGATGGTAGTGATGGGGGCGGTGTTGATCGAAACCTTGCCCTTCGGCATCAAGCTGGCGACCGCACTCGAAAAATTTCTGTTGTCGACGTTGCTGCCCGACAAGGCCGGAGTTGTGATTGCGAAATATCTCGGGCAGTTCGCCCATCGTGCCGGGCGGATCACCTGGATCGGTTTGGGTGTGCTCGGGGCGACAGCCCTGATGCAGATGCTCACCATCGAGCACGCCTTCAACCGGATCTGGCGGGTGAAGTCGCCACGCCCCTGGCTGCGCCGGTTGGCGATGCACCTGGTTGCCCTGCTAGCCGGACCACTGGTATTCGGCGCCGCTCTCGCCACCATCACCTATCTTGCCGGCGTGTCCTTCGGTTTCTTTGACGAACCGCGCTGGGTCCGCAGCGTGTTCGCACAGGCGCTGCCAGCCCTTTTCCTCGCGCTCTTGCTCGCCATGTTGTACTGGGCGGTGCCGAATCGCGCGGTGTCACGCTGGCATGCGGGACTGGCCGGCGCCCTGGCGGCGCTGGCTTTCGTCGGCATGCAGCAATTGTTTGCCCTCTATATCGTCAAATTCCCGACATATACCGCTGTCTACGGGGCGTTTGCGGTTATCCCGATTTTTCTGTTGTGGCTGCATCTGTCCTGGTCGATCATCCTCGCCGGTGCGTTGTTGACGGCAGAACTGCCGGTAGCCGGGCGGGCGGGTTAGCGAAAAAGTGCTTGTATTCAGGGTGAAATCCCAATAAAATCGCGCCCTTTTCTTGGATTCCAGAGGAACCCAGCATGGTCGTCATCCGTCTTGCCCGCAGCGGCGCCAAGAAGCGCCCCTTCTTCAACATGGTCGTCACCGACTCGCGCAACCGCCGCGATGGCCGTTTCGTCGAGCGTGTCGGTTACTACAATCCGAAGGCTGCCGAGAACGAGAAAGCCGTCTCCATCGATGCCGAACGCCTCGCCTACTGGCAGAGCAAGGGCGCCCAGTTGTCGCCTACCGCTGCCCGACTCGTCAAACAGACTGCCGCCAAGGCTGCCTGAACACTGCCATGATCGTTCTGGGGCGGATCATTGCCCCATACGGGGTCAAAGGTTGGCTCAAACTTCACCCCTTCGGTGACGATCCGGAGCGCTGGCAGGAAATATCACGCTGGTGGCTCGGGTCCGACGAGAACGATTTCTCCGCATGGCGCGCCTGGCCGTTGCAGGCTATGCGGCTGCAAGGCAAGGGCTGGGTGGTCAAACTGGCCGGTGTGGACGACCGCAACGGTGCCGAACAACTCGTCGGACAGTATGTTGGTGCGCCACGCGAAGCCTTGCCAGAGACCGGGCAGGATGAATTTTACTGGGCCGATCTGGTCGGCCTGTCAGTGGTGAATGACAGGCAGGAGGCGCTGGGGCATGTCGCCGAGTTGATCGAGGCGGGTGCCCATGCAGTGATGGTGGTCCGGGAAGGTGAAGGCAAGGATGCGGTGGAACGCTTGCTGCCCTTCGTCGGCCAGGTGGTCAGGGAAGTAGATGTGCCGGCAGGCGTGGTTCGCGTCGTCTGGGAGCGGGACTGGTGATCAGGGGCTGATGATGTTGCGATTCGACGTCGTTACCTTGTTTCCGGAGATGTTTGCAGCGGTTACGGAATACGGTATCAGTCGTCGTGCTCATGAACGTGGCCTGTGGCAACTGACGTGCTGGAATCCACGTCAATGGTCTGAAAATGCCTATGGTTCGGTGGATGACCGGCCTTTTGGCGGCGGACCGGGCATGGTGATGCAGGCACGACCGCTGGAGGATGCGATTGCTGCGGCCCGGCAGGCCCGCGGTGGTGGAAAGGTGATTTACTTTTCGCCTCAGGGAGAACCGCTGGGTCACGTGAAGATCGCCGGGTTGGCAGCGGGTGATGGCGCGATCCTGCTCTGCGGCCGCTATGAAGGCATCGACGAGCGCGTGATCGCGCGTTGTGTCGATGAAGAAATTTCGCTGGGGGACTTCGTGTTGTCCGGCGGTGAAATCGCCGCATTGGCGTTGATTGACGCCTGCGTGCGGCAACTGCCGGGAGCCCTGAACGATGCGGCCTCGGCGGAGGAGGACTCGTTCGCGACCGGTGTGGGCGGTTTGCTGGATTGCCCGCACTACACGCGGCCGGAAGTGTATGAAGGAATGCCGGTGCCGGACGTGCTGTTGTCCGGACACCATGAGAATATCCGTCGCTGGCGGCTCAAGCAGTCGTTGCGACGGACCCGGGAGCGCCGCCCGGAGTTGTTTGCCAAATGGCTGGCGCAAAGGAGTGCTCGCGGTTTGAGCAAGGAAGAAACGCAACTACTGCGCGAGATCGAAGCCAGCGAGGCCTGATCGAACCCGTAGCTCTGCGGTCGTCAAAATTGAAAAGGAAAACGACATGAATCTGATTCAGCAACTGGAGCAGGAAGAAATCGAACGCCTCGGCAAGATCATCCCCGAGTTTTCCCCCGGCGATACCGTGGTGGTGAACGTCAACGTGGTGGAGGGGGAGCGGAAGCGCGTCCAGGCATTCGAGGGCGTGGTGATTGCCAAGCGCAATCGCGGACTGAACTCCAACTTCGTGGTTCGCAAGATCTCGTCCGGCGAAGGCGTCGAGCGTACTTTCCAGACGTACTCCCCGCTGATCGCCAGTATCGAGGTGAAGCGCCGCGGTGATGTCCGTCGTGCCAAGCTCTACTACCTGCGTGAGCGTTCCGGCAAGTCCGCCCGCATCAAGGAAAAGCTCACGAAAAAGGTTGTCGCCGACAAGGCCTGACAGAGCGATCGGGATACAACAAAAAAGGACGCCGTGGCGTCCTTTTTTGTTGCCGGCCGCGGGTATGACGGCAAGCCGGCTTCAGTCTTTCTTGTTGCGCTCGATGAGGGCGTAAGCCGAGTGGTTGTGGATCGACTCGAAGTTCTCCGATTCGACGACATACGAGTCGATACGCGGATCGGCATTCAGAACGCCGGCGACGTCGCGGACGATATCCTCGACGAATTTCGGGTTGTCGTAGGCTCGCTCGGTAACGAGCTTTTCATCCGGGCGCTTGAGCAGGCCGTAGAGTTCGCAGGAAGCCTGTCCTTCGGCCATCTGCACGATTTCCTCGATCCAGACGAAGCTGTTGGTCGTGGCCGTGATCGTGATGTGCGAGCGCTGGTTGTGGGCTCCACGCTCCGAAATCTTCTTCGAGCACGGGCACAGGCTGGTGGCGGGTACGACGACGCGCGTGGTCTGGCGGAAGCGACCGCCGTCGAGAATCTCGCCAATGAAGCTGACTTCATAGTCGAGCAGGCTCTTGACCTTGGAAACCGGGGCTTCCTTGTTGATGAAATAGGGAAAGCTCATTTCGAGGTGGCCGCTTTCAGCTTCGAGGCGCTGCACCATCTCGCGCAGCATGGTCTCGAAGTTCTCGACGGAG
>CAYNCH010000017.1:0-13665 GCA_964395815.1 uncultured Methyloversatilis sp. | reverse complement strand
CGCCCGCACCGCCGGCATCGGCCGCGGCGCCGAAGAACTGCAGTGGGACCTCAACTACCTGCTGCAGCTGTGGACCGCCATCGACGGCGCCGCCAAGGCTCAGGCCGGCGCTTTCCTGATTTATCAGGAATCCAGCCTCGTCATCCGCGCCATTCGCGACTACTTCCAGCCCGACATCGGCGAAATCCTCATCGACACCGATGACATCTTCGAGCAGGCTCAGCAGTTCATGGCCCATGTCATGCCGGGCAACGTGGCGCGCGTCAAGCGCTATCACGACGATGTGCCGCTGTTCTCGCGCTTCCAGATCGAGCATCAGATCGAATCTGCCTACTCGCGCCAGGTCAACCTGCCTTCCGGCGGCGCAGTGGTCATCGACCACACCGAGGCCCTGGTCGCCATCGACGTCAACTCCGGCCGCGCCACCAAGGGTGCGGACATCGAAGAAACCGCACTGCGCACCAATCTCGAAGCCGCCGACGAAATCGCGCGTCAGCTCCGTCTGCGCGACCTCGGTGGCCTGATCGTCATCGACTTCATCGACATGGAGTCGTCACGCAGCCAGCGGGAAGTCGAAAATCGACTGCGCGATGCCCTGCACTTCGACCGTGCCCGCGTGCAGACCGGCAAGATCTCGCGCTTCGGCCTGCTCGAACTCTCGCGTCAACGCCTGCGTCCGGCGCTGGCCGAGACCAGCTACATCACCTGCCCGCGCTGTACGGGTACGGGTCACATCCGCTCGACCGAATCGGCAGCGCTGCACATTCTGCGCATCCTCGAAGAGGAGGCGATGAAGGAAAACACCGGCGCACTCCACGTTCAGGTCCCGGTCGATGTCGGCACGTTCCTGCTCAACGAAAAACGCATCGACATCGCCCGTATCGAGGCGCGGCATCGTGTCAATCTCCTGATCGTGCCGAATCGTCACCTCGAAACACCTCAGCACGAAATCATCCGCCTGCGCCACGACCAGCTCAACCAGGAGGGCGTCACGCTCGCCAGCTACGAAATGGCCGTCAAGCCAAGCGAAGAGTCGGCCTCTCCCGCCGGCCAGGCCGAGAGCAAGGCACCGCGTGCCGAAGCTGCCGTAAAAGGGATCACCCCCGATCAGCCAGCTCCCGTCGCGCCGACGCCCGAACCCGAAAAATCGCCCGGATTGTTCGCGAAGATTCTCGCGTGGTTCTCGGGAGGTGAAAAGAAGGAGACAGCCGAGCCCGAGAAGAAGGAGGTCAAATCCGGACGTCGCGAACGCGGTGACCGAAACAATCGGAATGATCGCGAGCGTGGCAGCCGCAACCGCAAGGAAGGACGCGACAACAATCGTGACCGTAACGAGCGTGGCGACCGCAGCGAGCGCAATGCCGAAGCTCCGCAGAAACAGGAGCGCAAGGAAGCCGGCGAACGCAAGGAGCGTGCTCCCCGCGAAGCGGAAAGCAAGGAAGGCCGCGAGAATCGCCCGAGCCGCAAGGAGCCGCGCACTGCCGAGCGCGGTGAGCGCAACGGCCGTGACAATCGTCGCGACAATCGCAGCGAGCCCCGTAACGACGAGTCTCGTCAGGTCGAAACGGCCGCGCCGGACAGCAACATCCCTGCCACCAATGAGGTACCAGGCCAGGACGCGGGCAGCGATAGCAACCGCCGCCGTGGCCGGCGCGGCGGTCGCGGACGCGGTGAGCGCCGTCAAGAAGAAGGCACAGCAGCACCCACAGCGGAAGCGCAAGGCCCGACTGAAGAGTCAGGCTCAGCGACGGCAGCAGACATGGCCGTAAATGCCGTCCCGCCAGCGCCGACTTTTACCGAGACGGATGTTCCTGCCCTCGCTCCGAAGCCGATGCCCTGGCCAACTCCGATCGAAAATCCGCCAGTCCTGGTCCAGGAACCGGCAAGCGCAACTGTAAAGCCCGCCATGGCTGAGCAACCCAGCGTTCCCGTAGCGGAGCAGGTAGCCGTGACCCCGATTGCCGCCACGGCAGTTGCCTCGCCCCTTATCGCCCCGGAAAATCCGATCGACCTGTCATCGGAACTCGAAAAGGCGGGCCTGCAACTGGTGGAAACCAGCGGGTCGGTCGCGCAGATCCCGGTTCCTCAAACACCTGCCCCGCAACTGGGCCGCAAGCCGAAACCCGCACCGGTCATCAACAGCGAGCCGCTGCAGATGGTGGAAACCCAAAACAGGGAATGAGTACGGTGAACATTCACCGGTAATCAAGGGGGCGCCGCAGGCACCCCCTTATTTTTTCGACAATTGATCGAGCATTCCGGCGGCCGCATCCTCAATCAGATCGAGTACGCGCTGAAAGCCCTCCGGTCCGCCGTAATAAGGATCGGGAACTTCATCCTGATCAAAGCGGTTCGAAAAATCGAGAAACAGGCCCAGTTTGTGGCGATGCTCATCCGGGCAGGCCTGACGCAATAACTCGAGATTGTCGCGATCCATGGCAAGGATGCGATCGAAACGTGCAAAGTCAAACGAGTTGACCTGGCGGGCCTTGAGCGACGACAAGTCGTAACCGCGACCGGCAGCCGCTTCACGCGCCCGCTTGTCCGGTGGGTTGCCGATGTGATAGCCATGCGTACCCGCCGAGTCGAACTCGAAATACCCGGCAAGACCGGAGCGCTCGGCCAGGGCCCGCGTCACCCCTTCTGCCGTGGGTGATCTGCAGATGTTGCCCATGCAGACAAAAAGTACGCGTTGGCGCAGCATCGCCGTGACGTACTTCAGAACGGCAACTTCATGCCCGGCGGCAGCGGCAGCCCGGCGGTCAGCGATCCCATGCGCTCCTGGGCGGTCTGCTCGGCGCGCCGGTTGGCGTCGTTGAACGCTGCGGCGACCAGGTCTTCGAGCATTTCCTTGTCGTCCATCACGGAAGCATCGATGGTGACGCGCTTGACGTCGTGCTTGCAGGTCATGACAATCTTGACGGCGCCAGCGCCAGCCTGGCCCTCGACTTCCAGATTGGCCAGTTCCTCCTGCGCCTTCTGCATGTTTTCCTGCATCTTCTGCGCCTGTTTCATCAGGTTGGCGATGCCGCCTTTGTTCAACATGGTGGTTTTCCTTCAAACGGGTTTGATGGTGGATTCGTCGATACTCGCGTCGAAAAGATCGCAGGCCTCGCGCACGAAAGGATCGGCCTCGATCGCGGCGATGGCACGCTCCTGCCGCTCGCGTTTTTCGTTGTCGGCGCGCGACTTGGGCGTTTCACCGGCCGGGTCGACCAACTGGATATCGAGTGCGATGTTGCGGCCGAAATGCTTGCCCAGCTCGGTACGCAATTTTTCCTGATGCGGTTGCAGGTATTTGTGTGCCGGAGCGAGGCGCAGCACCACTCGCGCCGCGTCGCGCTCGACCAGTTCGCAATGCTGGGCGAGTTGCCGCACCATGCCGGTCAGCGGCAGGGTGGCAACCAGTCCGTGCCAGTCATCAGGAGCCAGCGCGGCCGGCGGCAAAGTAGCGGCGGTAAAAGTCGGCGCCGGCGGGACGGCAGCCGCAACGGCGGGTACCGCGGCGGACGTTGAGGCAGGTGGTGCAAGCGGGGCAAATGGGGCAAGTGAGGCAGGCGGTGCAGCAGGCGCCGGCCTTGCGGCCGGGCGCGGCGCAGCAACGCGTGGAGATGCCCCCTCCCCGTCACCCGGACGGAAAGCGTGCAGCCGCAACAGCGTCATGCCGAAACCGGCTGCCTCGTCCGGCGCGAGCGAGAGTTCGCTGCGCCCCTGGATGGCGATCTGGTAACACAGTTGCAGAAATTCGGCTTCCAGCTGTTCGGCATACGGCGACAAGCGGGCCCGCTCGCTGTCGTCGAGGATCGCCTGCGGGGCGAACTGCACCAGCGCGATGCGATGGAACAGCGTCGCGAGCTCCTGCAGAGCCGAATCGAAGGAGAGACTGCGGGTTTCCATCGTGCTCGCGACCGCGAGCATGGCAAGAATGTCGCCGGCAACAAGACCATCGAGGAGTTCGAAAAGATGTTCGTCGCCGACCGTGCCGAGCATCGCCCTTATGCCCTCTTCCTCGATGCGGCCGGCGCCGTGCGCGATCGCCTGGTCGAGCAGCGACAGTGCGTCGCGCATCGAGCCGGCGGCCGCCTTGGCGAGGTGGCGCAGCGCGGCCGGCTCGAAGGCCACGCCTTCCGCTTCCAGCACGCGCGCGAGATGATCGACGATGTGGCCGGGCGGCATCTGCTTGAGGTTGAACTGCAGGCAGCGGCTCAGCACCGTCACCGGGATCTTCTGCGGATCGGTGGTGGCGAGGATGAACTTGACGTGCTCGGGCGGCTCCTCCAGCGTCTTCAGCATCGCGTTGAAGGCGTGGCCGGAGAGCTGGTGCACCTCGTCGATCATGTACACCTTGTAGCGGCCGCTATTCGGTGCATAGGCCGCCTTTTCCAGCAGGGCCGCCATGTCCTCGACACCGCGATTCGAAGCCGCGTCCATCTCCACGTAATCGATGAAACGGCCGGCATCGATCTCGCGGCACGGCGTGCATTCTCCACAGGGTGTCGGGGTGATGCCCTTTTCGCAATTCAGCGCCTTGGCGAGGATGCGCGCGATGGTCGTCTTGCCGACACCGCGCGTACCGGTGAACAGGTAGGCATGATGGAGGCGCTGCTGTTCGAGCGCGTGGGTCAGGGCGCGCACGACGTGTTCCTGGCCGACCAGCGTGTCGAAGGACTTGGGACGCCACTTGCGGGCCAGAACGAGGTAGCTCATGGCCCGCGATTCTAACAAAGGGGCACCCCCTCTTCGGGGATGCCCCGGAGACGATCAGCCCCGCGGCGACATCCGGCCGGGACCGCCTATACCGCGTTTGCCCATCATTCCCATGTCCGCGGCAAACTGGTCGGCTTTCGCTTTCTGCTCGGGCGTCAGCGCATCGTAAAGGCGATTGAAGCTTTCATGGACGCCTTTCATCGAGGCTAGACGCTCCTCCATCAGCGACTGCATCTTCGCCATGCGCTCCGGCGCGGAGAGCTTTTCGTCAACGGTTTGGCTGCGCATGGCCCGGAAGCCCTGGCCGGCCTCGGCCTTCATCTTCTGTTCGTAGGCCTGCCACAGCGGTTCCTGCGCATCCGTAATGTTGATCTGGTACTTCAGCATCGCCAGGTGGCGTTCGGCGCGCTGCGCCGGGTCGAACTTCATGGCCGCATGACGACCCATCGGGCCACCCTGCATCCCGCCCGGCCCCATGCCGGCCATCGGTCCGCTGCCATCGCAGCCGAAACCGCGCGGACCCGCCTGCGCCACGGCGACACCGCCTATGCCGGCGGCAAGGATCAGACCTGCGAGAATTTTGTGCGTGCGTTTCATGTTGGTTCTCCTTGTGAATGAACTTGCGACAGGAGACATTCAACGCCCCGGATGTAAGCCAGCGATATCCGGTTTGTAACCAAACATGAGGGAGGAATGAGGGGAAGGGTGGCGAGCCTGACCCCCGGCACTTGCGGAAAATGACTATGGCTGCTGCCTTCCGGCCCTGACCAGGTTCGCCACCCCACAATGCGGGGAGACCCGCCACGACGCATTCTATCTCACCCGGCCATGGCCGCGCGCCGTCCCCGGTCGACATCGACGCCGGCGAGCACGACCAGGCCGACGACGAAATAGCCCCCCGTAACGAGGATCGCCAGCCGGTGGTCGCCGGCGGTTAGCCAGGTCACCGCGCCATAGGTCAGCGGCCCGAGGATGGACGACAGCTTCACCGCCACGCCCCAGAGGCCGAAGAACTCGCCGTGCCGCCCTTCAGGCGCCAACAGCCCCACCAGCGCCCGCCCGGCCGACTGGCTGGCGCCGAGGCACAACCCCGCGATATTGGCGGCCAGCCAGAACATGCCGGCCGACTGCCCCGCCCAGGCGATCAGCGTCATCGCGAGCCAGCCGCACAGCGTGAGCGCCAGGGCGCGCACGTGGCCGATGCGGTCCTGCAAGCGGCCGAACAGCAGTGCGCCGATGGCAGCGGTGACATTCACGACGAAGATCAGGCGAATCGTCTCCGCGGTCGAAAAACCCATCGCCTGTTGCGCGTAGATCGCGGCCAGCGCGATCACCGTCTGGATGCCCGCCTGGTAGAAGAGGATGCACAGCATGAAGCGCCGCATGTCGCGGTACTGCCGTGCATGGCGCACGGTGTCGAGCACCCGTGCGAACGCGGAAACGGATGCTCCATCGTCATGGCGCACGCCAGCCGGCCGGCGCTCGCGCAGCAGCAGAAAAGTCGGCGCCGACGCGACGGCGAAGAACGCCGCCGTGATCAGCAGGCAGACCGGGACGAATTCCGCTGCGCCCATGCCCTGCCCCGTGGCGAAGCCGATCCAGGCCAGGCAGGCGCCGAGCGTCGCCAGACCGCCGAGATAGCCCAGTCCCCAGCCCCAGCCGGACACGCGGCCGAGCGCGGCCGGGCGCGCCAACTCGGGCAGGAAGGCGGCGATCAGGTTTTCGCCGCTGGCGAAGCACAGGTTGGAAAGCACCAGGAACGTCAATGCCAGCGCCAGATCGCCGGGGCCGGCCGTCGCCAGGCCGAGGGTGCCGAGGATGCAGCCGACCGTCGTCAGCGCGAGCCAGCGCTTCTTGCCGTGCAGGTCGGCATGCGCGCCCATGAACGGGGCCAGCAGCAGCACGAAGGCATACGAGACCGACAGCGCAGCCGTCCACGCGAAGGTGGCCCAGGGCGCATTGCCGGCGATGGCCGCGACGAAATACGCGTTGAAGATCGCCGTGATCACCACCGTGGTGTAGCCGGAATTGGCGAAGTCGAACATCGCCCACGCCCACACCTCGCGCCGCCGCACGCCGGGCTGCCGGACCGCCGCGGACATGTCGGGGTCAGCGCAGGAAATCGCGCACAACCGCCACTTGCAAGGCGTCGAGAAACATCGGCGCATGACCGACGTTCGGGATCTCGACCGCCTGTGCACGCGGACCGCGTTCCTGCATCGCCGCCATCGTCGCGCGCGACAACAGGTCGGACGTTTCCCCGCGAATCACCAGCGTCGGGCAGCGGATCGCCTCGTAGAGCGGCCACAGTTCGACATCCTTGCCGGCCCCCTGGGCATTCATCGCCGCGGCGAACGGCGCAGCGATGCCGGGATCGTAGCGCAGCATCAGGCGCCCGCCCGGTCCGTCGCGGACGACGTTTTGCGTCAGGTGGCGCCATTGCGCATCGCTCAGGGCACCAAACGGCGCGGACACCGTGCGCACGTAGCGTTCCGCCGCGTCGAGCGAAGCGAAATCGGGCGGCATGGCGAGGTATTCGCCGATACGCGCCAGCGCACCCGCGACAATCACCGGCCCGACGTCGTTGAGAATCAGCCGGCGGATCGGCCCCGGCCGCTCGTGCGCCGCGGGTTGCGCCGCCAGCGCCATGCCGATCATGCCGCCCATCGAGGTGCCGAGCCAGTCGACCTGCTCGACGTCGAGACGCGCCAGCAGGGCCATCATATCCTGAGCGTATTGCGGAATCGCGTAATGCAGCGGATCGCGCAGCCAGTCGCTGATGCCGCGTCCGACGACATCGGGGCAAACGACCCGGTATTCGCCCGCCAGCGTCTGCGCCAGGAAATCGAAATCGCGCCCGCAGCGCGTCAGGCCATGGACGCAGACCAGCACGCGCGGGTTGGCCGGATCGCCCCACTCCACGTAAGCCATGCGGTGGAAACCGGCGGGGGACAGGCAACGGACGTAACGAGGCTCGACGGCATTCATGGCAAGGTTTCCTGCTGGGAAAGGGCATCATTGTGCCAGTACCGTCGCCGTGCCTCGCGTTCATGATTCACCGCCGTCCCGCCAGGGCCGACTTTTACCGTGACGGCGCCATCCCGGTCGGTGCGATGGATGCGGCTGCCGGAAAAGCGCTCCAGCACGGCCGGATGCGGATGACCGAAGCGGTTGCGGTAGCCGACGGAAAAAATGACTTCGCGCGCGGCGACCGCGGCGACAAAGTCGGCCGACGCCGTTTTCTTCGCGCCGTGGTGGGGCGCGATCAACACATCGGCATGCAGCGCAGCGCCGTGGCGCGCCAGCAGTTCGGCTTCCGCCCGCCCCTCGATATCGCCTGCAATCAGTGCGGCCCCATGGACAGACTCGATCTTCAACACGCAGGACAGGGCGTTATCCGGTAGGGCGCGCACGTAATCGGCGGCCGCCGGGTGCAGCACGAGGAAACGCACACCGTCCCATTCCCAGGCCTCGCCCGCGACGCAGCGCCGCTCGACCCGCTCGACCGGGACGCTCGCCAGCAGCGAAGCCGTACCCCCATCGTGATCGATGTCGTCATGGCTGACGATCAACCGGTCGAACCGGCGCACGCCGACGGCGCGCAGATAAGGCATGAGGATGCGATTTCCGGCATCCGCGGCCCCGTCGAAATCGGGGCCAGTATCGAACAGCAGATCGCGGGTCGCCGTCTGCACATGCAGCGCCTGCCCCTGGCCGACATCGAGCGTAACGAGATGAAACTCTCCGGGCAACGGACGTTCCGGTGCGACCAGCAACAGCGGCATGAAGGCGGCGGCCCCCAGCCAGCGCACCGGCATGCCGCGCGGCAACAGCAGCCATGCGCCCCCTGCCAGCGCCAGCACAACTGTCCAGCCGGGCGGCGCATGCTGCTGCCACAAGGCGCCCGGCAAGATCGCCAGCCAGCCGAGGAAATCCATCAGGGGAACCAGCAACCAGTGCGCCACATCCAGCGCCAGACCGAACCCCGGCACGCTGCCGAGCAGCGCCAGGGGAGTAATCGCCAAACTGACCAGCGGAATCGCGACGGCATTGGCCAACGGCGATACCAGCGAGAATTGCTGAAACAGCGCCAGCAAGGCAGGCATCAGACCGAGCGTGATCGCCCATTGGGCGCGGCCCCATTCGAGCAGCCAGTGCGCGCGGGCGAGCCGCCCGTTCGCCACGTAGAACAGCAGACCGACCGCTCCGAACGACAACCAGAAGCCCGCCGAGAGCACGGCCCAAGGATCGATGAGCAGCACCAGCAGCAGCGCCGCGCCCAGGACCCGGGGCGTAGACACGGCTCGCCCCGATACCAGCGCGAACGCCACCATCCCCAGCATGTAGAGCGTACGCTGGGCCGGAATGCCGAAGCCGGCGATCAGCGCATAGAGCACGGCCGCCAGAAATCCGGCGACCGCCGCCGCCTTTTGTGCCGGCCAGACCAGCGGCAGGCGCGGCTGCCGCCGCCAGAGGGCGAAAGCCAGCCCGCCGGCCAGCGCCGCGAACATCGTGACATGAAGTCCCGAAATCGACATCAGGTGGGTAATGCCAGTGGCTGCGAACATCCGCCAGAGTTCGGGCGCAATCGACTGCTGGTCGCCGATGGCGAGTGCCACCAGCACACCGGCGTAGGGTTGTTCCGATAGCGCTGTCAGCATGCGCGCGCGCGTCGTCTCGCGCAGGCGCTCGATGGCAAGGGCGAAGCCGGCGGCCTGCTCCATCTGTCGTTGCGGTACGGGTAGCTGACGCACGTAGCCGGTGGCGCGAATGTCGCGTTCGAAGAGCCAGCCTTCGTAATCGAACCCATGCGGATTGACATTGCCATGCGGCCGCTTGAGGCGCACGGTCAGGCGCCAGCGCTCGCCGGAGCGTGGTAGCGACAGCGGCGCATCCGCGGACCGATACCAGCTCAACAGGAGGCGTGCCGGCAACGGCGCCGCGCTTTCCTCCACCGCGAACACGAAACGCACGCCGCGCTCGAATGGCCGCGGCAGTTCCGCGACGACACCCGTGACCTCGATGTCGCGCCCTTCCCAGTCCGCTGGCAAGGCATCGGCCAGGCGCAGCTGGGCATGCCCTCCCGCCCAGGCGAAGCCGAGCAGCAGTGCGCCGCCCGCACCAAGCCAGCGGACGCCGCTTCCGCGGCTGAGGCGGCCGGGGAACCACAGCAGCAGACCGGCCGCACCAGCGACCCCGAGAAAAGTCGGCGCCGGCAGCACGGCGACCTGCTGCAGCGCCCAGATGCCTGTGGCGAATGCCAGCACCTGCCATGGCATGCTTACAATCTCCGCATGAAACGCTGGCTGCGCCGATACATGCCCGACCACGCCGCGGTGCACACCAACCGCTGGCTGGCGCCGTTTCGCAATACGCTGCTGCATCCACGGCTGTGGCATCTCAACCGGCGCTCGGCCGCCGGCGGCGTGGCTGTCGGACTGTTCTGCGGACTCATCCCCGGGCCATTCCAGATGCTCGGCGCGGCGATCTGCGCCGTCGTTTTTCGTACCAATCTGCCGCTTGCACTGGTCACCACGCTTTACACCAACCCCCTCACGATCGTACCCCTGTACTTCATCGCCTACAGTCTCGGCCACACGCTTCTCGACAGCACCGCACCCGCTTTCGTCCCGCCACCGGCCTATGACCCGACCTCCCTGCTCGACTGGCTGGGCCGGCTTGGCATGCCGCTCTTTTTCGGACTGGTGCTGCTCGCCTCCTTGCTGGCCGTCGTCGGCTATGGCAGCGTGCGTTTGGCGTGGCGAGCCCATCTCCTGAGGAAATTGATTCAGCGCAAGGCAAGAACACCACGCCCCGGGAAAATCTGCTAGTTTCCTGCGGCATAATAAAACGTCGTCACAGACTCTCCCCAATAAAAAAAGAGGACTCCATGAAAACAACAACCATCCGGCAGCGTCTGTTTCTACTCGTCATCGTTCCCCTCCTCGCCCTGGCGATCACGGCGGGCAACCTGATCTACAAGGCGTATGGCGATTATCGTGGCGCGACCCTGACCCAGGGGGTCCTCAAGGTCGCGGTGGCCGCCGGCGAACTGGTCCATACCCTGCAGATCGAACGCGGTGCGACCGCCGGCTTCATCCAGTCGAAGGGCGCCAAGTTCGGCGACGTATTGCCGGGGATCCGCAAGAACAGCGATGCCAACCTCGCGGCCTATCTAAGCGAAGCCGGAGCGACCGGACAACTCCCCGCACTGCAGGCCGCCCTCGCCAAGGCACAGGAAAAGCTGGATCAGTTGCAGGACGTGCGCACCCGTGCCGACAAGCTCGAAATCAGTGTCGCCGATGAAGTCGCGGCCTATACGCAAACCATCGCCATGCTGATCGATGTCATCGGCAACAGCGGGAAACTCAGCAGCAACCCGGCCGTCGTCCAGAAAAGCACGGCCTACCTCGCCTTCGTGCGCGCCAAGGAACAGGCTGGCCAGGAGCGCGCCCTGACGACGGCTGCTTTCGCGGCGAATGCCGTCGAACCAGCCCGCTTCCGCATGATCTTCGAGCGCCACAACCGGCAGGAGGCCTACCTGGACATCTTCCGCAGCGCCGCGGGAGAGGCGGAGCTGAAATCCTTGCAGGAGGTGCTTGCCGCTACGCCGGCCCAAGAAGTGCAGCGCATGCGCAACGTGCTGATCGAGAAGTCTGTCAGCGGCGGGTTCGACATCGATCCGACCGTCTGGTTCGCGACCATCACCCAAAAGATCGATGCCCTGCACGACACCGAGAATGTCATCATCAAGGAAATTTCCTCCACCACCGGCGACATCGTCACGGCCAGCCAGGGAGCCCTCTATGGCTACATCCTGCTGTCGCTGGGCGCCGTCGTGCTGGTGCTGCTGGTCTCGCTGAAGATCTCGGCGAGTGTCGCCGGGCCGCTGCAGGCCGAAGTCGAAGTCGCCGAGTTCGCCGTTCGGGAAAGCGACTTCACGCGCGACGTGCCGGAAACCGGTCCCGCTGAAGTGGTCCGTGCCGGTCACGCCTTCAACCAGTTGATGCATACCTTCCGCCAGATCGTCGCCGACATGAAGTCGTCCAGCGATCGCATTACCGCCGTCGCCCATCAACTGGCTGGTTCCAGCCAGGAAGTGCGCGAAAGCACGATCGCCCAGGCCGACGCCACGTCCGCTGTCGCCGCCGCCTTCGAGCAGGCCTCGGTGAGCGTCAGCGAAACCACGGCGAATGCCGAAAACGCCGCGCGCATCGTCGAAACCGCGCGCGCCGATACCATCGCCGCCATGCGCGTGATGGGCGAAACGGTCAGCAACATGCGCGGCATCGCCAACCTGATCCGCACCTCGGCGGGACAGGTCACCGCCCTCAGCGATTCGTCGCAGCAGATCGGCGGCATCGTCCAGGTCATCCAGGAAATCGCCGAGCAGACCAACCTGCTGGCGCTCAATGCCGCGATCGAAGCCGCACGCGCCGGCGAGCAGGGGCGCGGCTTCGCGGTGGTCGCCGACGAAGTACGCAAGCTGGCCGAACGCACCGCCAAGGCCACCGGTGAAATCGGCGGACTCATCACCGCCATCCAGGCCGGCGTCGAGGAAAGCGTGAATTCGATGGAGGAAGCGAACCGTCAGGCCGATGCGAGCCTGAAGCTCGTCGGCGAGACCGAATCCGCCCTGGGACGTATCGACGCCGGATCGCAGGATGTCTCGTCGAACGTCAGCGCCATCTCCGATGCTCTCAAGGAACAGGATGCGGCGATCCGCCAGGTGGCCATGAGCATCGAGGAAATCGCCCAGAAAACCGAGCACAACAACCAGGCCGCCGAATCGAACAACGCCACCGCGCGCGAACTGGACATCCTCGCCAGCAGCCTGCGCGCCTCGGTGGCGCGTTTCAAGTCCTGAGCAACGGCCGACTAGAGGGCGGACTGGACGGCCGGCTGGACCGCGGCAAGCCGGCCATCCTGCAATAAAAGTCGGCGCTGGCAGGACGCCGCCAGCGCCGCATCGTGGGTGACGATCACGAGACTGGTGCCGAAGGCGGCATTCATCCGCAGCATCAACGCGAAGACCTCGTCGGCGGTACGCCGGTCGAGATTGCCGGTCGGCTCGTCGGCCAGCACGCAGGCCGGTCGCGTCACCAGCGCCCGTGCCAGGGCGGCGCGCTGACGTTCGCCGCCGGACAACTCGCCGGGACGATGCGTCAGGCGGGCCTTCAGGCCGACTTCCGCGAGAATGGCCGCCGCCTGCGCTTCAGCTTCCTGTTTCGCCATGCGGCGAATCAGCAGCGGCATCGCCACATTTTCAAGCGCGGTGAATTCCGGCAACAGGTGGTGGAACTGATAGACGAAGCCGAGGCGTTCGTTGCGCAACTGGCCGCGTTCCTTTTCCGTTACCGCCGCCAGATTCCGCCCGAGCAGATACACCGCGCCGGCCGACGGCGTATCAAGCCCGCCGAGCAGATGCAGCAGCGTGCTCTTGCCCGAACCGCTCGATCCGATGATGGCCACCGTCTCGCCAGCGCCGACTTCCAGGTCGACGCCCGTCAGCACGGTCACCCCGGCGAGGTCGCCGGCCTTCTCGCGAAAAGTCTTCGCCAGTCCGGTACAGGCCAGCACGATCTCACTCATAGCGGAGCGCCTCCGCCGGGTGTGTGCGTGCGGCACGCCAACTCGGATAGATCGTCGCCAGCACGGTCAGCACGAACGATGTCGTGGCGATGATCCACACGTCCGACCAGTGCAGGTCCGACGGCAGGTCGGAGATGTAATACACGTCCTTGGCGAGAAACTGGATACCGAACAGGCGTTCCAGGAACGGCACCACGGTCTCCACGTTGAGCGCCAGCGCCACGCCGCCGGCGATCCCCAGCGCCAGTCCGATCACCCCGATCAGCGTACCCTGGATGACGAAGATGCGCAGGATGCTGCCCGGACTGGCCCCCAGCGTGCGCAGGATGGCGATGTCGGCGCGCTTGTCCTGCACCGTCATCACCA